>JAHECM010000017.1 GCA_024641725.1 Limnohabitans sp.
GGGTGCGCGGCCGCATGGTGACGGTGGCCGTGAACGAGTTCATCTTCAAACAGGCCGTCAAGGTGGGCGACATCTTGTCGTTCTTCTCGCGCATCGTGCGCGTGGGGCGCACCTCCGTCACGGTCAAAGTCGAGGTGTTTGCAGAGCGTTTTCAGCTGCAAGGCCAATACATCAAAGTCACCGAAGCGCACCTGACTTATGTGGCGGTGGACGAGCAAGGCAAGCCCAGGGCCGTGCCCGCCGAGTGAGCTGGCGCCCTGTTGCCCTGGTGCCCTGCCAAGGGGCACACAGCATCAAGACACGATATAAGCCGCAGCGCCCGTGGACATCAGCAGGCCATCCGGGCCCAAAAACTCCATGCGCGAGGAGCCGACACGCGAGCCCACGCGCAGCGCGTGGGCGGTGATGGTGAAGTGATCCCCAATGCCAGGGCGCAGATAGTCCACCCGCAAGTCGATGGTGCCCAGCTTGGCAAAGCGCTCCAAGCGCTTGGCCGGGGGCTCGTCCATGTGCTTGGCGGCCAGCGCAGCCATGACGGCAGCGCTGCCGATGGCGTCCAGCACCGCGCTGATGACGCCCCCGTGGATGCGGTTGTAGGCAAAGTGCCCCACCAGATCGGGCCGCATGTCGATGCGCGCCTGCACGCCCTCGGGCGTGACTTGGACCAGCTTCAGCCCCAGGGTTTTGTTGAAGACGATTTTTTCTTCATAAATCTGGCGAAAACCTTCGAGGTACTCAGGCTCCAGAATCACCGGGACAGCATGGTGTGAACTCATTGGCAGGTCAGAGTTTAGAAAAGTCAGGGCGGCGCTTTTCCATGAAGGCCCCAAACGCCTCTTTGGCCGCCGGCTCTTGGAGCATGCGGCCAAAGCTCACGCCTTCTTCGTCCATCTTGGCCAACACATCGGCTTGGGTGCTGCCCTTCATCAAGCGCTTGGTTTCGACCAAGGAAGTCAAAGGTTTGGCCGCCAGTTTGCGGGCTTGCGCTTGCACGTAGCCATTGACCTCGGTGGGCGGCACCACGCGGTTGACCAAGCCCACTTCTTGTGCAGCCTCGGCAAAAAATGGCTCGCCCAAGAGCAGCGCTTCGGCAGCGCGGTGGTAGCCAAACATGCGCGGCGCCAACAGACTGGATGCCGCCTCGGGGCACAGGCCCAAATTGACAAAAGGCATAGAGAACGCGGCGTTGTCGCCCGCATACACCAAATCGCAATGGAACAGCATGGTGGTGCCAATGCCCACCGCTGGCCCGGCCACGGCGGCGAGCAAAGGCTTTTCAAAGCTGGCGATGCCACGCAAAAATCGAAACACCGGCGACTCTTGGGTAGAGGGCGGCTTGTTCAAAAAGTCGCCAATGTCATTGCCCGCACTGAAGATGCTTTCGTGGCCCTGAAACACCACCACCCGCACGGCGGCGTCTTGGGCAGCTTGGGCCACCGCGTCGGCCATGGCGGCGTACATGGCGGAGGTGATGGAGTTTTTCTTGTCCAGGCGGTTGAAGGTGATGGTCATCACCCCCGCGTCGATGTGGGTCAGGATGTCAGACATGGCGTTCCTTGTGGTGGTGTTTTACTGAACCCGAATCCAGGTTTGCGTGCGCCCCAGCAGGGGTGCGCCAATATAGCCTCTGACTTCCAGCTTCTTGCCGCCCTCAATGGGCGTCAGGCGCAGGCTGTAATTCTTGCCGTTTTCGGGGTCTAAAATTTTCCCACCTTCCCACACGGGTTTGCCGTCGCTTTGCTGACCGCCACGGATGATTTCCAAGCCAATCTTGGATTTACCTTTGCGGTCATCGGTGCACAAATTGCAGAGGGGGTCGGTGTTGGGGTTGTTTTGCAAAGAGCGCTCAACCACGCCCGACAAGCCCCCCGTCGTATTTTGGGTGATTCGGATTTCAGCCTTGGGCTGAAGGGTCTCGTCGTCAATGCTGCGCCACAAGCCCAATGGACTCATTTGGGCTTGCGCGGTCATCGCGCACAGCGCGGCACTTAAAAGCCATGTGTGTTTGATCATGTGGATGGCGTCCTTAAATAATCATGCCAGAGCGGCGTCGGTGTCCATCAGCACATCGCTGCCCGCACGGATGCGGCACATCAGGCTCGACGTCTCGGGCATCAGGCGTGTGAAGTAAAAACGTGCCGTTTGCAACTTGGCTTGGTAAAACGGATCTGGGCGCTGCGCCTCTTCTTCGGCCTCGGCCAGTTTGGCCAGCGCGATCTGCGCCGAGCGAGCCCAGAAATACCCGAACACCAAGTGACCCACCACGCGCAGGTAGTCCACGGCGGCAGCGCCCACTTCGTCAGCGTTGCCCATGGCTTTCATGCCCACTTCGCCGGTCAGCTGGGTGAGTTTCTGGCCCAGGTCGGCCAAGGGCTTGATGAACTCGCCCATGGCCTCGTTGGCCATCTCGGCCTTGACCAATTGTTCGACCAATTTGCCGAATTTTTTGAGCGAAGCGCCTTGGTTGCCCAGCACCTTGCGGCCCAGCAAGTCCAGCGACTGGATGGTGTTTGTGCCCTCATAAATCATGTTGATGCGGGCATCGCGCACGAACTGCTCCATGCCCCACTCCTTGATGTAGCCGTGGCCGCCAAACACCTGCTGGCATTCGGTGGTGGCTTGCCAGGCGTTGTCGGTGGTGAAGGCTTTGACGATGGGGGTGAGCAAGGCCACCAACTCGGCGGCTTCGGTGCGCACGGCTTCGTCGGGGTGCAGGGTCTCTTTGTCCAGCAGCAAGGCGCAGTAGCAAGCCAAGGCTCGGCCGCCCTCTGCATAGGCCTTGGCGGTCATCAGCATGCGGCGCACATCGGGGTGAACGATGATCGGGTCAGCAGGTTTGCCGGGGGCTTTGACACCCGTGAGCGAGCGCATCTGCACCCTGTCTTTGGCGTAAGCCAGCGCATTTTGGTAGGCCACCTCGGTCAAGCCCAGCGACTGGTTGCCCACCCCCAAGCGAGCCGCGTTCATCATCACAAACATCGCGGCCAAGCCCTTGTTGGCTTGTCCCACCAAGGTGCCCACAGCGCCGTCGAGCACCATCTGGCAAGTGGCATTGCCGTGGATGCCCATCTTGTGCTCCAAACCACCGCAGTAAATGCCGTTGCGCTCGCCGATGCTGCCGTCCGCGGCCACATTGAACTTGGGCACCAAAAACAAGCTGATGCCTTTGCTGCCGGGCGGCGCATCGGGCAAGCGGGCCAGGACCAGGTGCACGATGTTGGCGGCCAGATCGTGCTCGCCGGCGCTGATGAAAATCTTTTGCCCGGTGATGCGGTAAGTGCCGTCCGCCTGGGGCTCGGCCTTGCTGCGCAGCAGGCCCAAGTCGGTGCCGCAATGCGGCTCGGTCAGGCACATGGTGCCGGTCCATTCGCCGCTGGTCAGCTTGGGCAGAAACAGGGCTTTTTGTTCCGGCGTGCCGTGCGCGTGCAGCGCTTCATAAGCCCCGTGCGAGAGGCCCGGGTACATGGTCCAAGCCTGGTTGGCCGAGTTGAGCATTTCGTAAAAACACTGGTTCACCACGAATGGCAAGCCTTGGCCGCCAAAGGCCGGGTCACAGCTGAGGGCAGCCCAGCCACCGGCAACATATTGCGCATAGGCGGCCTTGAAGCCCTCGGGGGCCGTCACGTCGTGCGTGTCACGGTTGAGCGTGCAGCCTTGGGTGTCGCCCGAAATGTTCAGGGGGAACAAGACCTCAGCAGCGAACTTGCCGCCTTCTTCGAGCACGGCGTTGATGGTGTCGGCATCGGTCTCGGCATGGGCAGGCAAGGCCTTGAATTCCTCGCTCACATGGAGCATCTCGTGCAACACAAATTGCATGTCACGCAGGGGCGGGGTGTAGATGGGCATGGTTTTCCTTGGCGATCAAAAGTGATGGTTCAATGACATTCAGCGTTTACGGTCAGAAGAAGAAGCAGCAGCAGCGGCCGTGTGGTAGCGCTCCAAAATGCGCGCAAAACCCTGGCGAGCACGCTCTGCAGCCCCGGGCACTTTGAGAAATCGCGCCTCGTAGTGCAGCGCCAAAATCAGGCCGTGAACTTCAAAGGCCACTTGCAAGGGGTCGACGTCCCGCACCAACTGACCTTCGCCTTGCGCCTGCTCCACCGCACGGCGCACCGCGGCTTGCCAACTGGTCACCGAAGATGCCAGCGCGTCGCGCACCGGGCCCGTTCGGTCATCGAACTCAACGGCACCGCTGATGTAAATGCAGCCCGAATCGATCTCATTGGAGGTCTGCACCATCCAGTTGTCGAACATCGCTTGCAAGCGCGACACGCCACGGGTCTGCTGCATGGCCGGGTAAAACACCTCTGACTCAAAGCGGTCGTGGTACTCGCGGATGACAGAAATTTGCAGCTCTTCGCGAGAGCCAAAATGCGCAAACACCCCCGACTTGCTCATGCCGGTCACCTCGGCCAAGGCGCCGATGGACAGGCCCTCCAGGCCGATCTGTGAGGCCAAGCCCAAAGCGGCATCGATGATGGCGGCTTTGGTTTGCTGCCCTTTGAGCATGGCCCGTTTGACGGGTTCAGCGCTGGCGGGAGCCACCGAGAGAGGTGAGATTGTTCGAAGGGTCATGGGGCTCAAATAGAACGGTCGTGCTATTTTGCATCAATTTGAGGCCTTGCCCCTCCCAAACGGCCTGAACAAGGGTAAATCCTGAGCCCGGACCTGCCGATGGACTGGCCACAAACAGTTGCGCCCGGGCTGCCCTTGCGGGCGGGCCGGGCGCAAATCGGTGCGAGATCAGGCTTTGTAAGCCACAACCTTTTGGCTTTGGGTGCCCAAGCCTTCAATGCCCAGCGTCATGACGTCGCCACGCTTCAAGAACACCGGCGCAGGCTTGCCGTCTTTCTTGACGCCCATGCCCACGCCGGGAGGCGTGCCGGTGGTGATGATGTCGCCCGGCTCCAGCGTCATGAACTGGCTCACGTAGCTCACGATTTTGGCCACGCCAAAGATCATGGTCTTGGTGCTGCCGGTCTGAAAGCGCACACCGTTGACGTCCAGCCACATGCCCAGGGCTTGCGGGTTGGGCACTTCGTCGCGCGTGACCAACCATGGGCCCACGGGCCCGAAGGTGTCGCAGCCCTTGCCCTTGTCCCAGCTGCCGCCCAGCTCCAGCTGGTATTCGCGCTCGCTCACGTCGTTGACCACGCAGTAACCGGCCACATGGCTGATGGCGTCTTTTTGAGTCACATAGCGCGCACGCGTGCCAATCACGATGCCCAACTCGACTTCCCAGTCGGACTTTTTGGAACCCTTGGGCAGCATGACGTCATCGTCCGGGCCTTGGATGCAAGAAATCGCCTTGGTGAAGACGATGGGTTCTTTGGGAATGGGCATGCCCGATTCGGCCGCATGGTCGGCGTAGTTCAGGCCAATGGCGATGAACTTGCTGGTGTAGGACACCGGCGTGCCAAAACGCTTTTTGCCGCGCACCAAGGGCAGCTTGTCGGTTTTGAGTTTGGCCAATTTGGCCAAGCCTTTGTCGCTGAGCAGGTCGGGGGTGATGTCTTTGACCACGGCGCTCAAGTCGCGCAGGCGGCCATCGGCGTCGATCAGACCGGGTTTTTCTTTGCCGGGTTGGCCATAGCGAACGAGTTTCATAAATGCCTCTCAGTGTGTGAAAAAAATCAGTAGGTGGAGCGGCCACCAGACAGGTCAAAAACCGCGCCGGTGGAAAAAGAACATTCTTCGGTGCTCAGCCAAGTCACCATGGCGGCGACCTCTTCGGGCTCACCAAAACGGGCCATCGGGATTTTAGACAGCATGAACTGGATGTGTTCGGGCGTCATTTGATCAAAAATTGCCGTCTTCACAGCTGCCGGGGTGACACAGTTGACGCGCACGCCCGAATCTGCCAGCTCTTTGCCCAGCGACTTGGTGAGGCCAATGACGGCCGCTTTGCTCGCACTGTAAGCGCTGGCATTGGGGTTGCCGTCTTTGCCTGCCACCGAAGCGATGTTGACAATGCGCCCGTAGTTGCGCGACTTCATGTGGGCGCTGATCTCTCGGCAGCAATGGAACAAGCCGTGCACGTTCACATCGAACACTTGCTTCCAAGCCTCCACCGGGTAGTCCCAAACCTTGACATTGGGGCCGGTGATGCCCGCGCTGTTGACCAGCACATCCACCCCCGCCAGCGCGGTGGTTTGCGCCGTGGCCTGCACCACCGAGTCGTGACGGGTCACATCCACCTGCACGGTGTGGACCACCGCCCCTGCCTGCGCCGCCCTCAATTGTTCGGCAGCGGCGTTCATGCCGGGCTCATCGCGGTCCCAGATGGTGACGCGTGCGCCCGAAGCCAGCATGCGCTGCGCAATGGCAAAGCCCAAGCCGGTGGCTGCACCCGTGATGACCGCATGGCGGCCTTTCAAGTCGAGCAAATTCATGTGTGGATTTCTCTGGTTCAAAGGAGGAGGTAACTGGCGGCTCAAATGGTCATGCCACCGTCCACCATGTAGGCATTGCCTGTGGCAAAGATGGATTCGTCAGACGCCAAGAAGGTGACGATGGGCGCGATCTCGGCCGCCTGTGCCAGCCGCCCCATGGGCTGGCGGTTGATGAAGTCTTGCCGCGCTTGCACCGGGTCGGCATAACTGTTGATGCGGTCTTGCAGCGAAGGCGTGTCCACGGTGCCCGGACAAATGGCGTTGCAGCGCACGCCTTGGCGCACATAGTCGGCGGCCACGCTTTTGGTCAGGCCAATCACCGCCGCCTTGCTGGTGCCGTAGATGAAACGGTTGGGCAAGCCCTTGACGCTGGAGCACACGCTGGCCATGTTGATGATGCTGCCGCCGCGCCCGTCTTGCGCAAACTGCGCCACCATGCGGGGCACCACCGCCTGGATCATCCAGAACTGCGAGCGCGCATTGAGGTTGAAGGCAAATTCCCAGTCCTCGTCGGTGGCCAATTCGATGTTGCCGTTGTGCACAAAACCAGCGCAGTTAAAGACGATGTCGATGCGGTCCATGCTGGCCACTTGGGCGGCAATCGCGTGCTTGTCGAGCACGTTCAACACGGCGGTGTGCACGTTTTCCACCCCCACGTAGGCCTTGAGCAGCTCTGCGTTCACGTCGGTGGCGTAAACGGTGGCACCCTCGGCGGCCATGGCCAGTGCAGCGGCCTGGCCAATGCCTTGGCCGGCTGCGGTGACGAGTGCGGTTTTGCCTTTGAGTCTCATGGTGCTTGGATCTCCAAATGGTGGGTTTGCAGGTGCGCAATGGCCGCCCAGTCCCAGGCAATGCCAAGACCTGGGATTTCGGGTGGATGGGCAAAGCCATCCTCCACTTTCATGCGCGAGGTGGTGATGTCGTCCAGCTGTGGAATGTATTCCACCCAAGTGGCATTGGGCACGGCAGCGCACAGGCTGACGTGCAGTTCCATCAAAAAGTGGGGGCAGACCGCCACGTCAAAGGTTTCAGCCAGATGCGCGGTCTTGATCCAAGGCGTGATGCCGCCAATGCGCGCCACATCGGGCTGCACCACCGAGCAAGCACCTTGCTCCAGATATTCCCTGAACTGCATGGGGTGGTACATCGACTCGCCGACTGCGACAGGGATGGTGGTGTGCTCACGCAACTGGCGGTGACCCGAGACGTCTTCGGCAGGCATGGGCTCTTCGATCCAAGCCAAACCCAGACCGTCGAATGCCCGCGCACGGCGCAACACCTCGGCCCGGTTGAAGCCTTGGTTGGCGTCGGTCATCAATTCAAAACCCGGGCCCACCGCGTCGCGCACAGCAGACAGGCGCGCCACGTCTTCGCTCACATGGGGCCGGCCGATCTTGATCTTGGCGCCTTTGAAGCCTTGGGCTTGCGCTTGCAGCGTCTGGTCGACCAGCGCTTGGGGTGACAAATGCAGCCAACCGCCCTCTGTGGTGTACAGGGGCACTCGCGACTGCGCCCCACCCAGCAACTGCCACAGTGGCAAGCCCTGACTTTGGGCCCGCCAATCCCACAAAGCCGTGTCCACACAAGCCAGCGCCAAACTGGTCATGGCCCCCACCGCAGTGGCGTGGGTGTGGAAAAACAGGTCTTTCCAAATCGACTCGACCCGCACGGGGTCTCGCCCTATCAGGCGTGGGGCCAGGTGGTCGTGCAGCAAAGCCATAACCGACGAGCCCCCCGTGCCGATGGTGTACGCGTAGCCCGTCGCGTCAATGCCATCGCTGCAGTGCAGCGTGAGCAAAAGGGTTTCTTGCATCACAAAGGACTGGATGGCATCGGTGCGCAACACCTTGGGCGGCAGGTTGACTTGCCGTAGGCTGACGCGGTCAATGGTGATGTGTTGCTGAGCCATGCTGTGCATTGGGGGGGGGTGGAGAATCATGCGGGTTTGTGCGGATCGAAAAGCGCTTGACCGAACAAAACTGAACGTGTGATGATTGTGCAACTGGTCTGACCACTTGTCCAATTCACGTTATCCCTGATCTGCCGCATGCCCATCC
>JAHECM010000024.1 GCA_024641725.1 Limnohabitans sp.
TACCACCAAGTCATGGCCCACAAGCGCGCTGGATACCGCCCATTGGTGGCTGACAGCACCTTGCTGACGGGGATTGTGGTGGTGCGGAAAAATTCGCCAGTTCAAAAACTGGAAGACCTGCGCGACAAAACATTGGCCTTTCCCGCCCCCAATTCTTTTGCCGCTACTTTGTTGCCCCGCGCTCTGATGGCGCAAAAAGGCATTCCGATCCAGGTGCAGTTCGTCAAAACCCACACCAATGTGTACCGCTCTGTGCAGATCAATGACACCGCGGCCGGAGGGGGCGTCAACAACACGCTCAAGCGCGAGCCCGACGTCTTGCAGCAAGAGTTGCGCGTGCTCTATGAAACACCGGGCTTTCGGGCGCACCCCCTGTCGGCCCATCCCCGGGTGCCAACGGCAGTGCAAGCGGCTTTGCGCCAGGCCTTTGTGGCTTTGGCCGAACAAGCCGAGGGGCGGGTCCTGCTCGACAAAATCCAAATGCCTCGCCCACAGGCCGTAGACTACGCCAAAGATTACTTGCCCTTGGAGCGCTTGGGCTTGGAGTCCTTTGTGGATGCGTCGAAGTAACGAGCCGATTTCAAATGAGAAACACCCCCAAAAATTCTTCGCAGGCTTTCTTGCGGATGTCGCTGTTTCTGATCGGTTTGGTGGGGGCGCTGATCTTTGCCGGCTCCTGGGGGATGATGCGGTATTCGCAATCGCTGCTGACCGAGCGGCACACACTGGCGCTGACCCGCATGGCTCAAGGCTTGTCGGTGGCGGTCATCGAAGACATGGTGTTGCGTGACTTCGGCGCCTTGGAGTCGAACCTGGTTCGGGCTTTCTCCAACGAGTCAGTGCGCACTTTGGCGGTGACCGACAACGCAGGCCAAGTCATCTCCAAGGTGCGGCGGGATGAAAAAAGCAACCAGGTGCAGGCGCTGTTCATTGACAAGTTCATGGCACCGCCCACCGAAGGCAGTTTCCAGATCCGCGAAATGGGTGCCAGCACGCATTCTTGGCAGATGCTGCAATCGGGCAAGCCCCTGGGCTGGCTGTACATGGAGGTTCAAGATGACACCGCCCAGGTGATGACGCAGCTGGGTTGGCGGACGCTCTATTTGGCCATTGGTTTGGCGGTGGTGTTGCTGTCGGTGTTCGCGTACATCTTGCGCAAAGCGTATGTGGTGATTGACGGCAACGAGTCCCACTTGAAGTCTGAAAACTCCAAGCTCAGCGACAAGGCCAACAACGACCCACTGACGGGTCTTCCCAATCGTGTGGCCTTGATGCAAAAGCTGCAAGAGAGCATGAATCGGATCAACGAAGTGGGTACCGGCAGTTTGGCCGTGTGCTTCATTGACTTGGACCGTTTCAAACCCGTCAACGACGAACATGGCCATGCCGTGGGCGACAAGGTGTTGCAGGCTGTGGCGGGTCGTATCCGGTCAATTGCCCGAGGGGGGGACTACCTGGCCCGAATTGGCGGAGACGAGTTTGTGTTGATCGTTCACGGCTTGGAAAACACCTGGGAAGTTGAGCCCGTCCTCAGCCGTTTGCTGCACGTCACCACCTCCCCGATATTGGCGGAGGGCCATTCGGCCTGGATCGGTTTCAGCATTGGCGTCGCGATCTACCCACAGGACTCCAGCGATCCCTTGCATTTGATCCAGCACGCCGACGAGGCCATGTACAAAGCCAAGCGGGCCGGTGGCGGGGGATGGGCGCTTTGGCAGCTCGAGGACGCAGCCCAAGAGCCGCGCATTGCCGCACCGACGGCAACACCTTCTGCCTGAGCCTGTTGCCCCCGAAAGGGTGGACTTGCCAACAAAAAAGCCCTCGCAAGAGGGCTTCTTTGTTGGAGGTGCCCAGCGTCTGGGCGAGTCGGGCTCAGCTCACCGCATCGGCCGGCTGGCGCTGCAGCATGGCCAGCGTGCTGGCGATGGTTTTGCGCAGTTCGCGGCGGTCGCAGATGAAGTCCACCGCGCCCTTGCTTTGCAAGAATTCCGCCCGCTGAAAGCCCTCGGGCAGGGTCACGCGCACGGTGGTTTCGATCACGCGGGGGCCCGCAAAGCCAATCAAGGCCTTGGGTTCGGCAATCACCACGTCACCCAAAAAGGCAAAACCGGCCGACACGCCACCCATGGTCGGGTCGGTCAGCACGCTGATGTAAGGCAGTCCTTTTTTGGCCAGACGGGTCAGGGCCGCGTTGGTCTTGGCCATTTGCATGAGTGAGAGCAAGCCCTCTTGCATGCGCGCCCCACCCGTGGCTGTGAAACAGACGAAAGGCACTTTTTGCTCGATCGCGGTTTCTACGCCGCGCACAAAGCGCTCGCCGACCACCGAGCCCATGGAGCCGCCCATGAAGTCGAACTCAAAGCAAGCCGCCACCAATTCGATGCTGTGCACCGCGCCGCCCATGACCACCAGGGCATCGGTCTCGCCGGTGTTGTCCATGGCTTCTTTCAGGCGCTCGGGGTACTTGCGGCTGTCTTTGAACTTGAGGGGGTCCACGGGCACGACTTCTTGACCGACTTCATAGCGGCCTTCGCCGTCGAGGAAGGCGTTCAGGCGGGCACGCGCGCCAATGCGGTGGTGGTGGCCGCAGCTGGGGCAGACGTTGACGTTTTCCTCAAGATCGTGCTTGTAGAGCACCGTCTCGCAGCTGGGGCATTTGATCCAAAGTCCTTCGGGCACCGAGCGGCGGTCGGCCGGGTCGGTGTGGACGATTTTGGGGGGCAGCAGTTTTTCAAGCCAGCTCATGAGGGGATCTCCTTGGGGTTGGATTATCGCTGCTCAAGCGTCCAGCGCTTGGCGGATGCCGGACAGGAATTCAGCGGCCACGGCGTTGACGCGCTCGGCGGGCTCATGGTCGATGAGTTGAATCAAGCGGCTGCCAATCACCACCGCGTCGGCCACACGGCTGATCGCCTTGGCGGTTTGCGCGTCGCGGATGCCAAAACCCACGCCCACGGGCACGCTCACGTGCTGGCGGATGCGCGGCAGCATGGCCTCGACCGCGTCGATGTCGAGCGCGCCCGAACCGGTCACGCCTTTGAGCGAGACGTAATACACATAACCGCTGGCCACCTCAGCGACTTGCTGCATGCGCTCAGCGGTGCTGGTGGGGGCCAGCAAAAAGATCAGGTCCATGCTGTGGGCGCGCAGCTTGGCGGCAAATTCCACGCATTCTTCGGGCGGATAGTCCACCACCAGCACGCCGTCGACCCCGGCGGCAGACGCATCACGGATGAAGCTGTCGGTGCCGTGCTTTTGGTCGTAGCGCTCGATCGGGTTGGCGTAACCCATCAGCACCACGGGCGTGTTGCTGTTGGTCTGGCGGAACTCGCGCACCATGGCCAGCACCTGCGACAGGCCAATGCCAAAGGCCAAAGCGCGGTCACCTGCTTTTTGGATCACGGGGCCGTCGGCTGACGGGTCAGAAAACGGCACCCCCAACTCGATGACGTCGGCGCCAGCGCTTGCCATGGCGTGCATCAGGGCTGGCGTGCTGTCCGCAAACGGGAAACCCGCTGTGACAAACGGGATCAAGGCTTTGCGGCCCTGGGCTTTGAGGTGGGAGAGGGTGGTGTCAATGCGGCTCATGGCAGCCCTTATTTCACGAAATTCACGGGCTGCTCGCTGCCCTTGACCGATTGGCCTTGGCAGCTGGGGCGGCAATAAAAGTCGGCTTGGCTCAGGTCGGCCACGGTGCCGATGTCTTTGTCGCCACGGCCCGACAGGTTGACCAAAATCGACTGGTCAGCGCGCATGGTTTTGGCCAGCTGCATGGCGTAGGCCACCGCGTGGCTCGATTCGAGCGCAGGGATGATGCCTTCGGTGCGGCACAGGTAGTGGAAGGCTTCGAGGGCCTCTTTGTCGGTGATGCCCACGTACTCGGCGCGGCCAATGTCTTTGAGGAAGGCGTGCTCGGGGCCCACGCCGGGGTAGTCCAGGCCCGCGCTCACGCTGTGGGTCTCGGTGATCTGGCCGTTGTCGTCTTGCAAGATGTAGGTGCGGTTGCCGTGCAGCACGCCCGGGCTGCCCAGCTGCAGCGAGCACGAGTGCTTGCCCGTGTCCATGCCTTCACCCGCAGCTTCCACACCGATCAAACGGGTGTTTTCGTGCGCGATGTAGGGGTAGAAGATGCCCATGGCGTTGCTGCCGCCGCCCACGCAGGCGACCACGGCGTCGGGCTGCTGCTCAGCCATTTTCAGGCTCTTGAACATCTCGGGCATCTGCGTGAGGCACTCTTCGCCGATCACGCTTTGGAAGTCGCGCACCATCATCGGGTAGGGGTGCGGGCCCGCCACCGTGCCGATGATGTAGAAGGTGTTGTCCACATTGGCGACCCAGTCGCGCATGGCTTCGTTCAGGGCGTCTTTGAGGGTTTTGCTGCCCGACTCGACCGGGATGACGGTCGCGCCCAACAGCTTCATGCGGTACACGTTGGGGCTTTGTCGTTTGACGTCTTCGCTGCCCATGTAGACCACGCATTCGAGGCCGTAACGGGCGCAGATGGTGGCGGTGGCCACGCCGTGCTGGCCTGCACCGGTCTCGGCAATGATGCGTGTTTTGCCCATGCGTTTGGCCAGCATGGCCTGCCCGATGGTGTTGTTGATCTTGTGAGCGCCGGTGTGGTTGAGGTCTTCGCGCTTCAAGAAAATTTGTGCACCACCCATCTCACGGCTCATGCGGGCCGCGTGGTAGACGGGCGAGGGGCGGCCCACAAAGTGCGCCAGCTCGGACTGGAATTCGGCGATGAACTCGGGGTCGTGCTGGTACTTGGCGTAAGCGGCTTTGAGTTCGTTGATGGCGTGCGTCAGCGTTTCGCTGGCAAAGCTGCCGCCATAAATGCCGAAATGGCCCCGGGCATCGGGTTGCTGGTATGCGTACATGACTTTGGATGGAAAAGGGATTCAGGAAGGCGTGTTGTCGGCGGCTTGCACCGCAGCGACAAACTGCTCGATCTTGTGGGCGTCTTTCAGGCCTTTGCCCGATTCGATGCCCGAGCTCACGTCAACGGCCAAAGACAGGCCGCTGGTGCGCAGAGCACGCACGCCGTCGCCCACGTTTGCAGGTGTGAGTCCACCAGACAAAACGAGGTGAGCTTTGACGCTTGGTGGCAGGAGTGACCAATTGAATGTTTTTCCGCCGCCGCCGAATCCGTCAACGTGGGCGTCGAGCAAGATGGCGTGGGCTGTGGGGTGGTTTTCGGCAAATTCTAGCAAGTCGAAGTGGGCCGCTTCGCTCAGGGGGATTCGGGCTGCTTTGAGGTGCGGTCGGCCCGCGGCCAGGCCCATGGCAGTACAAAACTCGGGTGTTTCGTCGCCATGGAACTGCAGCCAAGCCCCGGGCACCGCTGCGCAGGCCGCTTGAATGCGCTTGGGCGTCTCGTTCACAAACAGCAGCACCGGCGTCACAAAGGCCGGCAATCGGGTGGCCAACTCGGCAGCCCGCTCGATGCTCACGCTGCGCGGGCTGGGCGGGTAGAGCACAAAGCCGATGGCGTCAGCGCCTGCTTGCACAGCGGCGTCCACGTCGGCTTCGCGGGTGAAGCCGCACATCTTGATGCGGGTGCGTTGCAGCGTCATGGCAGCCATTCAAAAGCCGGGGTCGAGGAGGGCAGGCCCCAGTGGGGGTCATAAACGGGACCTGCAAAGTACAGGCCATTGGGCGAAAACGTGGGCGCGGCAGCGTCTCGGTCTTTGGCGTCCAGCACCTGCAGCATCCACTCGGGCGGCTGCATGCCCTGGCCGATGTAGACCAAACATCCCATGATGTTGCGGATCATGTGGTGCAAAAAGGCGTTGCCTTCGAATTCAAAGCGCCAGTAAGGCCCTCGGCGGTGAATGTCAATGCGGTGCAAGGTTTTGACCGGACTCAGGGCTTGGCAGGCGCTGGCGCGAAACGACGAAAAATCATGTTCACCCAGCAGGTGGTCCGCAGCTTGGCGCATGGCGGATTCGTCCAGCGGACGAAACGACCACCCCACCCGGCCCGATTCAAGGGCCGGGCGCACGGGCGATTCGAGCAGCACGTACACGTACCGGCGAGCCACAGCGCTGGCGCGGCAATGAAAACGATCGGGCACCACTTGCGCCCATTGCACGGCAATGTCAGTTGGCAAGTAACGGTTGGTGCCGCGCACCCAAGAGGCGGTCTCGCGCACCAGGTCGGTGTCAATGTGCACCACCTGCATCAGGCCGTGCACCCCCGTGTCCGTGCGGCCCGCGCAGTGCGTGGTGACGGGTTGGGCGCAGAACTTGGCGAGGGCTTTTTCGAGTTGGTCTTGGACGGTTTGACCCGAGGGTTGGCTCTGCCAGCCCAAATAGGGCTGGCCGTTGTAGCTGACCCCCAAGGCCAAACGCATGGGCATCAAGCGTCCAGCAAGATGCGCAGCATGCGGCGCAGCGGCTCGGCGGCGCCCCACAGCAGCTGGTCACCGATGGTGAATGCGCCCACGTACTCGGGGCCCATGGCCAGCTTGCGCACGCGGCCCACCGGAATCGTCATGGTGCCGGTCACGGCCACAGGCGTCAGGTCTTTCACGGTGGCTTCACGGGTGTTGGGCACCACTTTGACCCACTCGTTGTCGGCAGCGATCATGGCCTCGATGTCGGCCACGGGCACGTCTTTTTTGAGTTTGAAGGTCAGGGCTTGGCTGTGGCAGCGCATGGCGCCCACGCGCACACAAAAACCGTCAACCGGGATGGCGGCAGAGTTGAAGCCCTCACCCATGCCCAAAATCTTGTTGGTCTCGGCCATGCCCTTCCACTCTTCTTTGGACGTGCCCCAACCGGGCTCTTCCCGGTTTTTGCCAATCCCCAGGTCTTTGTCGATCCAGGGGATCAGCGAGCCACCCAAGGGCACACCAAAGTTGGCGGTTTCGGACGCGGTCAGAGCGCGTTGCTTGGCCACCACCATGCGGTCGATTTCCAAAATCGCGCTCTTGGGGTTGTCCAGCAAGGCTTTGACTTCGGCGTTCAAGGTGCCGTACTGCGTCAGCAACTCGCGCATGTGCTGCGCGCCGCCGCCCGATGCCGCTTGGTAAGTCTGGGTGCTCATCCACTCCACCAGACCGGCTTTGTACAAAGCGCCCACGCCCATCAACATGCACGACACGGTGCAATTGCCGCCCACCCAGTTGTTGCCACCGTGGGCCAAGGCGTTCTTGATCACGGGCATGTTGACCGGGTCCAAGATGATGACGGCGTCTTTTTCCATGCGCAGGGTCGACGCCGCGTCGATCCAGTGGCCGGTCCAGCCCGCAGCGCGCAGCTTGGGGAAGACTTCAGAGGTGTAGTCGCCGCCTTGGGCGGTGATGATGATCTCGCAGCGCTTGAGCTGCTCGATGTTGAACGCGTCTTGCAGCGTGGTTTCGTTCTTGGCCATCGAGGGGGCTGTGCCGCCCGCATTGGAGGTGGAGAAAAACAAGGGCTCGATCAGATCAAAGTCTTTTTCCTGAACCATGCGGTCCATCAGGACCGAGCCGACCATGCCGCGCCAGCCCACCAAACCTACTAATTTGCTCATTTCAACGCCCTTTCAGTTTTAAAAACAGTGTTGGACTGTTTGCCCGGCTCGTCTGGCCGGGGAGGGCGCACGACGAACCAGAGCCGTTCAGCCCTTAATCGTCGTGGTTTTTGTGGAGGTTGCACGCGCACCGACAGCCACTGCAGGGGCGGTGGCCAAGTTCAGCTTGAACAGGTGGGCGTGGAACATGGGTGGGGATTGTACTGGATTGGCTTTTCTGAGCCTGACAGTTCGGGCCTGACCGGCGGGACGTGAACGCTTGCCGCCACCTGTACGGGGGGCGCACGGGTCGCGCACGCGTCGTGCTCTGCGCGTAAACCCTTTGCTGGCACGGCGTGGGCCATGCCTATACTTTTTCCAAAGGGAGTCCCGATGAGCACGCAACAACTGATTTTGAGCCTGGTGCTGGCAACCATGGTGTTTTCGGTCTCGCTGGAACTGCGGATCGAAGACTTCCGGCGCGTCGCCCAAAGCCCGCGCGCCGTGGTGTGCGGGCTGATTCCCCAGTTCATCTTGTTGCCCGTGGGCACCTGGTTGGCCACGCTGGCGCTGGATTTGCCGGCCAACATCGAAGCCGCCATGATTTTGGTGGCCGCTTGCCCCGGTGGCAGCCTGAGCAATGTGGTCACCCACATGGGGCGGGGCAACACGGCTTTGTCGGTCAGCATCTCCGCCGTGGCCAGTGTGATTGCGCTCTTTGCCACGCCGTTCAACTTCAGCTGGATGATCGCGGCCAACCCCGAAACCGCGTCTTGGTTGCGCCAGCTGTCGATCGACCCGTCCGGCATTTGGCTGAGTCTGGTGGCGCTGCTGGGCATCCCGCTGGCGCTGGGTTTGCT
>JAHECM010000030.1:0-6697 GCA_024641725.1 Limnohabitans sp.
GGGTTACCGGTGTACCAGGTGGGCTTGGCCCAGAGCCGGCAGATTGAAACCATTAAACAGACAGGACGAGCGGTTTGGGGTTGGCGCATGCCACCCTTTGCCGTGCAGACATGGCCATCCCTTTCCTCACCAAAATTTTCGGCAGCCGCAACGACCGTTTGCTCAAGCAATACCGCAAGACCGTGGAGCAGATCAATGCCTTGGAGCCCCGTCTGGAAGGCTTGAGCGATGATGCGCTCAAGGCCAAGACCGAAGAATTTCGCACCCGCTTGGCTGCCGGTGAAACGCTTGATGCCTTGTTGCCTGAAGCTTTTGCGGTGGTCCGCGAAGGCTCCAAGCGTGTCATGAAGATGCGTCACTTTGACGTGCAGTTGTCGGGCGGCATTGCCTTGCACAACGGCAAAATCGCCGAGATGCGCACGGGCGAGGGCAAAACCTTGACCGCCACGCTACCGGTGTACCTCAATGCCCTGGCGGGCAAAGGCGTGCATGTGGTCACGGTGAACGATTACCTGGCGGGCCGCGACGCCCGTTGGATGGCGCGTCTGTACAACTTCTTAGGCTTGACGGTGGGCATCAACTTGCCCAATCTGTCGCGCGAAGAAAAGCAGGCGGCCTATGGCTCGGACATCACCTACGGCACCAACAACGAGTACGGTTTTGACTACCTGCGCGACAACATGGTCTATGAGCCCCATGACCGCGTGCAGCGCGTGCTGAACTTTGCCATCGTGGACGAGGTGGACTCGATCTTGATCGACGAGGCGCGCACACCACTCATCATCAGTGGACAAGCCGAAGACCACACCGCCACCTACCTGGCCATGAAGCAAGTGGTGCCCATGCTCACACGCCAAGAGGGCGAGGCCGATCCACGCACGGGTGAGGGCATCGTCACGCCCGGCGACTTCACGGTGGATGAAAAATCTCACCAAGTGTTTTTGACCGAAGACGGCCACGAAAAAGCCGAGCACGTGCTGGCGCAACTGGGCTTGATTCCTGAAGGCGCAAGCCTGTATGACCCGGCCAACATCACGCTGATGCACCACCTGAATGCAGCTTTGCGTGCGCAGCACCTGTACCACCGCGACCAGCACTATGTGGTGCAAGATGGCGAGATCGTGATCGTGGACGAGTTCACCGGCCGCTTGATGAGTGGCCGCCGTTGGAGCGATGGCTTGCACCAGTCGGTTGAAGCCAAAGAGGGGGTGCAAATCCAGGCCGAGAACCAGACCATGGCCTCGATCACTTTCCAAAACTATTTCCGCTTGTACAGCAAGCTCGGCGGCATGACCGGCACAGCCGACACCGAGGCGTATGAGTTCCAAGAAATCTATGGCCTCGAAACCGTGGTCATTCCGCCGCACCGCAAGAGCCAGCGCGAAGACCAGCTGGACCGCGTGTACAAAACGGCCAAAGAAAAATACGACGCCGCCATTGCCGACATCCGTGAATGCCATGGCCGTGGCCAGCCCGTGCTGGTGGGCACCAGCTCGATCGAAAACTCCGAACTCATCTCGGATCTGCTGACCCAAGCCAAGTTGGAGCACCAAGTGCTCAATGCCAAGCAGCACGCCCGTGAAGCCGACATCGTGGCCCAAGCCGGTCGCCCGGGCATGATCACCATCGCCACCAACATGGCCGGTCGCGGCACCGACATTGTGTTGGGCGGCAACATTGAAAAAGACGTGCAGGCCATCGAGGCGGACGAGTCGCTGTCTGAGGACGCCCGTCAGGCCAAGGTTGCCGAAGTGCGTGACGCGTGGAAAACCGTGCACGAGCAGGTCAAAGCCTCAGGTGGCTTGCGCATCATCGCCACCGAGCGCCATGAGTCTCGCCGCATTGACAACCAGCTGCGTGGCCGCTCGGGCCGTCAAGGTGACCCTGGTTCGTCGCGCTTTTATTTGAGCTTGGACGATCCGCTGATGCGCATTTTTGCGGGTGACCGCGTGCGCGCCATCATGGACCGCCTGAAGATGCCCGAGGGCGAAGCCATCGAAGCGGGCATGGTGACCCGCAGCATCGAGAGCGCCCAGCGCAAGGTGGAGGCGCGCAACTTCGACGTGCGCAAGCAATTGCTCGAATACGACGATGTGTCCAATGACCAGCGCAAGGTGATTTACCAGCAGCGCAACGATATTTTGGATGCTCAGGATCTGAATGCCCAAATGGCTTCACTGCGCGAAGGTTGCTTCACCGACTTGGTGCGTCAATTTGTGCCGCACGAATCGGTCGAAGAACAATGGGATCTGGCCGGACTGGAAAACGCCCTGGCGGGCGAGTGGCAGTTGCAGCTGAATTTGCGCGACAAAGTGCAAGCCTCCAACGCCATCACCGACGAGGACATCTTGAACGCCGTGATCGCAGCCGCGCACGCCCATTTCCAGTCCAAGCTGGACTTGGTCGGCGCCGGTAACTTTGTGTCTTTCGAGCGCATGGTTTTGTTGCAAAGCATCGACACCCACTGGCGCGAGCACCTGAGCGCGCTGGACTATCTGCGCCAAGGCATTCACCTGCGTGGCTATGCGCAAAAGCAGCCCAAGCAAGAATACAAGCGCGAGGCGTTTGAGCTGTTCGGGCAGTTGCTCGACTCGGTCAAAAACGAGGTCACGCGCGTCTTGATGAATGTGCAGATCCAGTCGGGCGAGCAGGCTCAAGAGGCGGCGCACGCGATGGAAGACCGCGCAGAACAGAGGGGCCAGGTGACGTACAGTGCGCCGGACGAAACCGGTGCTCAACACGTCACCACCGCCGATGGTTTTGACCTGAGCCTGTTTGCCGGTGTGGGCCGCAATGACGCTTGCCCTTGCGGCAGTGGTCAAAAGTTCAAGCAGTGCCACGGCAAATTGGCCTGACCTGAAATCTGAATCTGGACAGCGGGCTTTGGCCCGCTTTTCTTTGACGCTCACCTTGATGTTTCGATCAAGCCTTTCGATCTTTTGAAGGACTGCCATGCCCGTGAATCTGCCCCCACTCGATCCCGCCCAATTGCACCCGGTTGCCGGTGTGCGTTGGGGCATCGCCGAAGCTGGCGTGCGCAAAGCCAACCGCAAGGACCTGAGTCTTTTGCTGTTGGACGAGGGGGCCAGTGTGGCGGGGGTGTTCACCCAAAACCGGTTTTGTGCTGCGCCGGTGCAGGTTTGCCGTGAGCACCTGCAAGGCCCGCAAGGCCCGCAAGGCATCCGCGCCCTGGTCATCAACACCGGCAACGCCAATGCGGGCACCGGTGCTGCTGGCTTGGCCCATGCGCGCCAGACCTGTGACGCCGTGGCCGCCTTGCTCAATTGCCAGCCGGGCCAGGTGCTGCCGTTTTCGACCGGCGTGATCATGGAGCCGCTGCCTGTGGAGCGCATCGTGGCAGGCTTGCCAGCGGCCTTGGCAGATGCTGGGGCTTCAAACTGGGCCAAGGCCGCCGAAGGAATCATGACCACCGACACCGTGCCCAAGGCGGCCAGCGTGCAGCTGACCATCGGTGGCAAAACCGTGAGCGTCAGTGGCATCAGCAAGGGGGCGGGCATGATCCGTCCCAATATGGCCACCATGCTGGGCTTTTTGGCCACCGACGCGGCCATTACGCCTGAGCTGCTCCCGGGGTTGGCCCGCGAGTTGGCCGATGGTTCGTTCAACCGCATCACCATCGATGGCGACACCTCGACCAACGATTCCTTTGTGGTCATTGCGACGCACCAGGCGGGCCACGCGCCCATCACCGCCTGGGACTCGGCCGAAGGCCAGGCCCTCAAGGCCGCCATGCTGCAGGTGGCGCGTCAGTTGGCGCACGCCATCGTGCGCGACGGCGAAGGCGCCACCAAGTTCATCACCGTGCAGGTCGAGGGCGGCAAGAACACGGCGGAATGCCGCCTGGTGGCCTATGCCATTGCCCATTCGCCCTTGGTCAAAACCGCCATGTTCGCCAGCGACCCCAATCTGGGCCGCATCCTGGCCGCCGTGGGTTACGCAGGCATTGGTGACCTGGACCAGAGCTTGATTGAGCTGCACCTGGACGATGTGCATGTGGCCACGCAGGGCGGCCGACACCCGGCTTACCAAGAGGCAGACGGCCAGCGCGTGATGCAGCAGGCCGAAATCACTGTGCGCGTTGGCTTAGGCCGCGGCACGGCCCATGACACCGTCTGGACCTGTGACCTGAGCCACGACTACGTGTCCATCAACGCCGATTACAGATCATGAGCACGACCCTCGAACAACTGCTGGACAAAGTCAGCCAACTGGTCTCCCGCATTGAGGCGGTCTTGCCCCAGCCTTTGTCGGCGCCCGACTGGGCCCAGGCCATCGCTTGGCGCTACCGCAAACGTTCCTCGGGTCATGGCGTGCTCGAGCCCGTGCGACATGTGGCCGCCATGACGCTGGATGACCTCAAAGAAATCGACGACCAGAAAGAAAAGCTGCAACGCAACACCGAGCAGTTCGTGCAGGGCCGCCCGGCCAACAACGTCTTGCTCACGGGCGCGCGCGGCACGGGCAAGTCCTCGCTCATCAAGGCTTGCCTGAACACCTATGCCCCTCAGGGCCTGCGCCTCATTGAGGTGGACAAGGAGGACCTGATCGATTTGCCCGACATCGTCGAGGTGGTGTCGGGTCGCCCTGAAAAGTTTTTGGTGTATTGCGATGACCTGAGCTTTGAGGACGGTGAGCCCGGCTACAAGGCGCTCAAATCGATTCTAGATGGCTCGGTTGCTGCCTCGACGCCCAACGTGCTGGTGTGCGCCACCAGCAACCGCCGCCACCTGCTGCCCGAGTACATGAGTGAAAACCTCAGCTACAAACACACGCCCGATGGCGAGGTGCACCCGGGTGAAGGGGTTGAAGAGAAAATTTCGCTGTCCGAGCGCTTTGGCCTGTGGATCAGCTTTTACCCTTTCTCGCAAGACGAGTACCTGACCATTGCCAGCCAGTGGCTGGGGGCGCTGGGTGCCACCGCTGCACAGATCGAAGCGGCACGGCCTGCTGCCTTGCTGTGGGCGCTGGAGCGCGGTTCACGCAGCGGTCGTGTGGCTTACCAGTTTGCCCGTGACTACATGGGCCGCGAGGCTTGAACCCCATGAGCGGCAAGGTCAGCATGGGCACCTTGGTGGCCGATGGCGAGCGGGCCCGCGAAGGTGGCGCTGATCGCCCAGTGGTGGATGTCGCTGTCGGCATCTTGCTGCAGCCCGAGGGGGCCTTTTTGCTGACATCGCGCCCGGTGGGCAAGGTGTACGAAGGCTATTGGGAGTTTCCCGGCGGCAAGCTTGAAGCCGGTGAAACGGTGGAGCAAGCCCTGCGCCGCGAACTGCAGGAGGAGCTGGGCATCACCATCGGTGCTGTGGCGCTTTGGAAAACCCAAATGGTGGACTACCCCCACGCGCTGGTGCGGCTGCATTTTTGCAAAGTGCGCGACTGGCAGGGCGATCTGCAAATGCGTGAAGGTCAGTCGTTTGCTTGGGAGGGCTTGCCCGTGCAGCAGGTGCCGGTTTTGCCAGGCACCGTGCCGGTGCTGGCGTGGCTGGCGCAAGAGCGTGGTTTTGACGGGGTGACCCACCGATAAGCCCGCGTGCGATGGGGCGGCGGGTCAGTCTGCGGCTTGCTTATTGCAGTTTGGGGTCGCCAAACGGCTCGTCGGGCGGGGTGTCTTCTGGCAGGCGGAAGTTTTCGTTGGCCCATGCCCCCAAGTCCAATCCCTTGCAGCGGGCCGAACAGAAAGGGCGATAAGGGTTGCTCGGGCTGTACAGGCTCAGGCCCTCGCAGGCGGGGCAACGCACCTGGCGTTCAGAAAAGTCGGGCGCTGTGGGTGCGGTGCTCATGCGCACAAAGACATTTCAAAGGGCACATCGTCGGTGAACGCTTGCAGCTTGCCATCAGGCAGTTGGGCCATCATGCGCATGACCACCACCAAGCGGTTGCAGCTGATCTCGGGGGTGATGTTCAAACTCGGGTCAATGCGCAGGCGCAGCAACTGGAAGTTGCGTCCTTGCGGCAGGTTTTGTTGCAGTTGCCCTTGCATGGCCATGACTTTTTGGCTGGCACCGGATTCGCGCAGCATTTGCAGCAGCAAACCCACGGCTTGCGCCAGCGAGGCAAAGGGGGTGGTCCACAGCGTCAGGTCGGCCTGACGGCTGGCGCTGTCGTGGTGCTGCCAAGCATGGTAGGCCGGAAGGTCAAATTCGCAGGTGCCGCCCGGAATCACGGCGCGGCTGCGGATGCTCATGAGGAAATCGTTGTCGTGCAGCGACTGACCGAGTTTGCCACTCATGCCATTGAGGCTTTCAAAGTGGGTGTCGAGCTGGGCGATCACCCCGTCCAGGGCTTTTTCTGAAATGGCAGGGTTGCCTCGGTAGCTGTTGTAAAGCTGTTTTTGGCGTTCCAAGTCTTTGAGCACGTCGGACTTGAGCTCTGAGCGTGAAGCCACTTCCATGACCTCGAACAGGGTGATCAAGGCAAAGTGGTGGTCCATGGCCTCCGGGCGGGAGATCAGTTGGCCGAGTCGGGCAAACAGCTGCTCCAGCCGCAAGTAGGTGCGGATGCGCTCGTTAAAGGGGTATTCGTACAGTATCACGCAGGCATTTCCAATGCGCCAATCATAGCCCGAACTGCAAGCCCACCTGGCCCACCAAAGCGCCCAGCATCGCCAGGTCCAGACCTTGGTTGTAGATGACCAGATCGGCACAGGCCAGGCGCTGTTGGCGTGAGGCTTGCTGGG
>JAHECM010000030.1:6797-8278 GCA_024641725.1 Limnohabitans sp.
TAGCCCCCCTCGGGTAAGCGCTGGCTCCAACGCAGCCCCAGGCCGACCACCATGCCCGATACGGAGGCGATCAGGACCACTGTGATCAGGGCTTGCCAGCCGAACCAGGCGCCCAAGGCGGCGAGCAGCTTGAAGTCGCCTTGGCCCATCCCTTCCTTGCCGGTGATCAGGCGAAAGGCCCAATACACCGTCCACAAAAACAGATAGCCGCCAACCGCGCCCCACAAGGCGTCGGGCAGACTGACGCCGCTCAGGCCCAAGTGAGCCGCCAGCAATCCAGCCCAGGTCAGAGGTTGGGTCAGTGCGTCGGGCAGCAAGGTGGTGCGGGCGTCGATCACGGCCAGGGCCAACAAGGTGCAGGCAAAACCGGCCCAAGCCAGCGCGGCCCCATGCCAGCCATGGCGGTTCAGGCTCCACACCAACAGGGCGGCGGTGGCCAGCTCCACAGCGGGGTAGAGCGGTCTGATGGGGGTGTGGCAGTGGCGGCAACGCCCTTTGAGCCGCACAAACCCAAGCAAGGGCAGGTTGTCATACCAGAGCAAAGGCTGGGCGCAATGGGGGCAGTGGGAGGCGGGCACGGCCAGGTTGTAGGTGGCGGCTGGGCTGGGCTGCGCGTCAGTCCATTCGCGCTCGATCATGTCGGGCAGGCGGTGGATCACCACGTTGAGAAAGCTGCCCACCACCAAGCCCAACAAGGCCACGAAGGAAAAATTGAAAACGTCCCAGTCCATGCTTTAAAAAACTTGGCCGAGCCGAAAAATGGGGAGGTACATGGCCACAAGGATAGCGCCAATCAGGCCGCCCAGCACCACGATGATCAAAGGCTCCAACAAACTCGACAGGCCGTTGACTTGGTCGTCCAGTTCGCTTTCCATCAGCGCCCCGGCTCGGGCCAGCAGGCTTTCGAGTGCGCCGGTTTCCTCGCCCGTGGCGCACAGTTGCACGATCATGTCCGGAAAGCGCCGGGTGTGCGCCATGGCTTCGCTCAAACTGCCGCCTTGCGCCACGCGCCGTTGCAGGTGCTCGGTGATGCGGGCATAGACCGAGTGGTTGCATGCTTGTCCCGCCGGTCCCAGTGCTTCGGCCAAGGGCACGCCTGCAGCCAGCAGGGCCGACAAGGTTTGTGACCACCGCGCCACCACCGCGCTGCGCAACAGGCGTCCAAGCAGTGGCCATTGCAAGAGCCAGCGGTCCCATTTGCGCTGCCAAAGGGGTTGCTGGGACCAACGCCGCCAGAACCAGGGCAAAGCCACCAAGGCGCCAAGCCAGATCCAACCCGACTGGCTCAGCACTTGGCTCAAGGCCAGCACCCACTGTGTGGCCCAAGGCAGCTCGGCCCCAAACGACTTGAACACGTCTTCAAAAACCGGCACGACGTAGACCAAGATCAGGGCCAGCACAGCCAGCGCCACCACGAGCACGGCGCACGGGTACATCAAGGCCGAGCGCACCCGGGCGCGCAAGGCTTCGTTTTTCTCCAG
>JAHECM010000040.1 GCA_024641725.1 Limnohabitans sp.
TGGCGCTGTTTCCCGGGAGGCACGGCACGCGGCTGACGGCCCAATCCATCTGGCAGCGGCTCAAGCGCCGCAGCTTGCTGGCGGGGCTGGCCACGCCGGTGCACCCGCACATGCTGAGGCATTCGTTTGCCAGCCATGTGCTGCAGTCCAGTGGCGACCTGCGGGCCGTGCAAGAGCTGCTGGGCCACGCCAACATCACCACCACACAGGTCTACACCCGCCTGGACTTTCAGCACCTGGCCAAGGCCTACGATGCGGCGCACCCGAGGGCGAAGCGAAAAGGCTCAGGCACAGGCTGACGGATGCGCTGAAGAATGCGTTCAAGAATGCGGCGAGGGTGGGGTGGACAATAGCGCCCATGAAAACCATTCGACTCCGTGAAGGCAAAGAGCGTTCTTTGCTGCGCCGCCACCCCTGGGTGTTCGACTCCGCCATCGCCAAAGGCAGCGCTGATGCGGGCGAAACCGTGCGCGTCGAGTCGTCTGCGGGCCAGTTTTTGGGCTGGGCCGCGTTCAGTCCCAACTCGCGCATCCGTGCCCGCATCTGGAGTTTTGACGAAAACCAGCGCATCGACACATCCTTCATCCAAGACCGCATCGCGCAGGCGGTGGCCTCGCGCCAATGGTTCGACATCCAGAGCGATGGCATGCGCTTGGTGCATGGCGAGGCCGATGGCTTGCCCGGCCTGATCGTGGACCGCTATGGCGACACCTTGGTGGCGCAGTTCACCAGCTGCGGCACCGAGCGCTTCAAAGACAGCATTGCCGACGCCCTGCTGCAGGTCACGGGCCTGTCACGCCTGTACGAGCGCTCGGACGCCAGCGTGCGCGGCCTCGAAGGCTTGCCCGAAGTCACGGGCTGGCTGCGCGGCTCGGGCGAGACCGAGCTGACGATCCGCGAGCACGACTGGCAACTCACGCTGGATGTGGCCACCGGTCACAAGACCGGTTTTTACCTGGACCAGCGCGATAGCCGCCACCGCTTTGCACAGCACACGCGCCACCGCCAGTTTGGCCGGGTGCTCAACTGCTACTGCTACACCGGCGGCTTCTCCATCGCGGCCTTGGCCGGTGGGGCGGGGCACGTCACCTCGATCGATTCGTCTGGCCCGGCGCTGGCACGCGCTGCAGCCCATGTCCGGCTCAATGGGTTTGACGAAGCCCGCACCCGCTTCATGGACGCCGACGTCAACGCCAGCTTGCGCGCCTTCATCGAGGCGGGCGAGACCTTTGACGCCATCGTGCTCGACCCGCCAAAGTTCGCGCCCACGGCCGCGCATGCGGACCGTGCCGCACGGGCGTACAAAGACATCAACCGCCTGGCCTTCAAGCTGCTGGTGCCCGGCGGCGAGTTGTTCACCTATTCGTGTTCGGGCGGCATCAGCGCTGACTTGTTCCACAAAATCGTGGCCTCTGCGGGCACCGACGCCGGGGTGGACGGCTTCATCAGCGATCGTCTGCAAGGCGCGCCCGACCACCCGATGACGGTGAACTTTCCCGAGGGGGAGTACCTCAAGGGGCTGGTGGTCGTGCGCAAGTGAGTCGGCTCAGTGGCCGGCAAGGCCTTGCAGAGCCCGATACACTCCCCACCTCTTTTGTTTCGTCGCTATTTCGGAGACCCGCATGGCCTTGATACCTGCCACCATCCTCACCGGCTTTTTGGGCTCGGGCAAAACCACGCTGCTCAAACGCGTGCTGACCGAAGCCCACGGGCAAAAAATCGCCATCATTGAAAACGAATTCGGTGAAGAAAACATCGATAACGAAATTTTGGTGACCGAGACGCAAGAGCAAATCATCCAGATGAGCAACGGCTGCATCTGCTGCACCATCCGCGAAGACCTGCGCGCCACACTGCAGCTTTTGGCCGCCAAACGCCGCAAGGGCCTGCTGGACTTTGAGCGCATCGTGATCGAGACCACCGGCTTGGCCGACCCCGGCCCGGTGGCGCAAACCTTTTTCATGGACGACGAGATCGCCGAGACGTTCCTGCTGGACTCGATCTTGACGCTGGTGGACGCCAAGCACGCTGCCCAGCAGCTCAACGACCGGGTTGAAGCCCAGCGCCAGGTGGGCTTTGCCGACCAAATTTTCATCAGCAAGGCCGACTTGGTGTCTGCGCCAGAGCTGGACGCACTGCAACACCGCCTCAAACACATGAACCCGCGCGCGCCCCAAAAGGTGGTGCATTTCGGCGAGGTGCCGCTGGCGCAAGTGTTTGACCTCAAAGGCTTCAACCTGAATGCCAAGTTGGACATTGACCCGGACTTTTTGAGCGAAGGCGAACATGACCATGTGCATGGCGAGCACTGCGACCACCCTTCGCACCAGCATGACCCTGCACATGACCACCATGACCACGAACACGGTGAGCATTGCAAGCACCCCTCGCACGATCATGACCACGCGCATAGGCACGCTCACCACCATCACCACGACGACGATGTCAAAAGCTTCGTCTTCAAGTCCGAGCGGGCGTTCGATCCCGCCAAGCTGGAAGACTTTTTGGGGGCCATCGTCAACATCTACGGCCCCAAGATGCTGCGGTACAAGGGTGTGCTGAACATGCGCGGCACCGAGCGCAAGGTGATTTTCCAGGGCGTTCACCAGCTCATGGGCAGCGACCTGGGGCCGATGTGGGCCGACGGCGAGGCCAAAGTGAGCAAAATGGTGTTCATTGGCATCGATTTGCCCAAAGACATCCTCATGCAGGGGCTGGAGCAGTGCCTGGTGGCCGCTTGAGGCCGCTTGAAGTGGGGTGTTTCAAACGCAACACCTCTTTCATCTGCAGCATTAATCTGCGGCATCAGGGAATTTGTCGGTTTCAGTCGCTACAATCGCGCGGCCTCCCTTTTTGGGGTGGCAAAAACCCCAGAAGGTCGATCAACAGGGTTTCCCCATGCAGATGAACCAGGACCCCCGAACATCTGTCCCATCCAAGCAGGAGGCTGAGGCCTGCCCCGCACAC
Source organism: Limnohabitans sp. (assembly GCA_024641725.1). GTDB lineage: Bacteria > Pseudomonadota > Gammaproteobacteria > Burkholderiales > Burkholderiaceae_C > Limnohabitans_A. The sequence continues at coordinate 2,968 of JAHECM010000040.1, forward strand.
GGCTAGGAGACAAGACGTGAAGACGCCCGCCAAAAAAACAGCCAAGGCTGCTGCCCCCAAGGCCAAAGCCCCGGTGGCTGCCAGCCCCAAAAAGCCAGTGGCCAAAGCCCCCGTGAAAGCGGCGGTCAAAACCAAGGCTGTAGCCAAGGCTGTGCCCAAGCCAGTCGCCAAGCCAGTCGCCAAGCCAGTGGCCAAGTCAGTAAAAAAGGTTGCCCCTCCCAAAAAGACGGTGCCCTCCAAGTCCGCTCCCGCCAAAAAAATCGCCCCGACCCCACCGGTGAAAGCCGCCAAGCCGCTTGCAGCCCCCACGGCCGCACCCGTCAAAAAAGCAGTCAAACCTGTGGCCGTGGCCAAACCTGTTGCCAAGGCCGCTGCGGCCAAGGCAGCCGCCCCCAAGAAAACGGCCCCCACCCCAAGCAAGGCCGTTGTATCTGCCAAGAAAGAGTCTGTGAATAAAGTTGAGCCAGCCAAGACCCCGGTCTCCACGGCACCCGTTCCCGAGGTCGCTGCAGTGGCCTCTGACCAACCGATCCGATCCACCCGTCCTTCAGCACGCCTGGCCCAGATCACTGTGCCTTCCTTGCCGCCAGCGGTGGCCTCGACCGCCGCCAAAGCCAGTTACTTGCCCACAGCCCCTGCGGACGTGGTTGCAACGCCTGTTTATGTCATCAAAAAAGACGCCAAATTGGCCAACAACTGGAAAACCAAAAAAGTCGATCAACTCACGGATGCCGAAATTTTGGCCATGCCCGACAGCGAGTACATGAACGACTTGCAAATGGCCTATTACCGCCGCAAGTTGGTCGAGCTCAAGCAAGGCATCTTGGCCAATGCGGGCGAAACCACCGAGCACCTGCGCGAAGACACCGTGGTGGTGCCCGACCCGGCCGACCGTGCCACCATCGAGGAAGAGCACGCCCTGGAGTTGCGCACCCGTGACCGTGAGCGCAAATTGCTGAAAAAAATCGAGCAATCCATCATGCGCATTGACGCCGGTGACTACGGTTATTGCGATGAAACCGGCGAGCCCATCGGCTTGGGGCGTTTGTTGGCCCGTCCAACCGCCACGCTGTCGCTCGAAGCCCAGCAACGCCGTGAACTCAAACAAAAAATGTTCGGCGATTGAAGCCTGGGCTTTGCCGCGTTCAATCCAGCCCCTCTTGAGGGGCTTTTTTGTGGCTGGTGGGAGGCCGCAAGGGCGGCACGGAGGTGCTTGGCGCTCGGCAGTCGGCCTTGAAGTCACGAATTGTCTCTAGCGATTTAATAATTTGTGTTTTTTTTGATGATTTGAAATCCTTCAGGCGTTACTTTCAGATGGGCTTGTAAGTGGCTAATTTATATGGAAAATTCGCCTCTTTATTTCTCCGGTTTTGCTTGTAAGCTGTTGATTTCATTGAAAAAAATCTGAACATCTCCCTTGTGGGAAGACCAATTCCTGATACAGTGCAAAAAAGTGCAATTAAGTGGGAAGAAGTGCCCCTTGATTGCGGGTTCACTGGAAAAAAGGTGTTTGTGGTGTTTCAAGGGGCTTCATCGCTGAGTCTGGATGCCAAGGGGCGGCTGTCTGTGCCGACCCGGCACCGTGACGTCCTGAGCGCCACGGCGCAAGGGCAGCTGACCATCACCAAACACCCGCACGGCTGCCTGATGGTGTTCCCCCGTCCCGAGTGGGAGAAATTCCGCGAACGGATTGCCCAGTTGCCCATGTCGGCCCAGTGGTGGAAGCGCATCTTTTTAGGCAACGCCATGGACGTCGAGATGGACGGCACGGGCCGCGTGCTGATCTCGCCCGAGTTGCGCCAAGCCGCTGGGATCTCCAAAGACACCATGCTGCTGGGCATGGGCAACCACTTTGAGTTGTGGGACAAGTCCAGCTACGACGCGCAAGAAGCGCAAGCCATGCAGGGTGAGATGCCCGATGTGTTCAAAGACTTCTCGTTTTGATGCACATGGCCGACGCCCCACTGACCCACACCACCGTATTGCTGGGCGAGGCCGTTGACGCTTTGCTGTCTGGCCACGCAGGTGCAGACGGTGCGTATGTCGATGCCACCTTTGGCCGTGGCGGTCATTCCCGCTTGGTGCTCTCGCGCCTGTCGGCGGCCGGCCGTTTGGTGGCGTTTGACAAAGATATGGACGCCATTGCAGAGGCGAGCACCGTGCAGGACGCGCGCTTTGCCATACGGCATGAGGGGTTTTCCAATTTGGCCGCGCTGGCGCCGGGCAGCATGGATGGGGTATTGATGGACCTCGGGGTCAGCTCCCCTCAGATCGACAACCCCGTGAGGGGTTTTTCTTTTCGTTTCGACGGCCCGCTGGACATGCGCATGGACACCACGCGCGGACAAAGCGTGGCCGAATGGCTGGCCACCGCAGAGGTGGATCAAATCACGGAGGTGATACGTGACTATGGCGAAGAACGGTTTGCTTTTCAGATTGCAAAGGCGCTTGTGGCTCGCCGACAAGAGCGGGGCCCAATTTCATCCACCGCTGAGCTGGCCCAGCTCGTGGCTGACACGGTCAAAACCCGCGAGCCGGGCAAGGACCCTGCAACGCGGACATTTCAGGCTTTTCGGATTTTCATCAACGCCGAGCTTGAAGAGCTTGAACAGGCGCTAGAAGCCAGCCTGCAGGTGCTGCGCCCCGGCGGCCGTTTGGTGGTGATCAGCTTCCATTCGCTGGAAGACCGCATCGTCAAGCAGTTCATTGCCAAGCACTCCAAAGAGGTGGTGGACCGCCGCGTGCCGTTTGCCGCGCCCGTGGCCATGCGCTTGAACGCGCTGGGCCGCGTCAAGCCCTCGGCCGAAGAGGTGCAGGCCAACCCCCGTTCGCGCAGCGCCATCATGCGTGTGGCCGAGCGCACCGAGGTGCCGGCATGACCCGGCTGAACATCTTGCTGCTGTTGGCGCTGGTCGGCAGTGCGTTGGCGCTGGTGCACTCGCAGTACGCGTCGCGCCAGTTGTTCATGGGCCTGGAATCGGCGCGCAAAGACACGACCCGGCTGGAGATCGAGCGCGACCGCTTGCTGGTGGAGCGGCGCGCGCAGGCCACGCCCCTGCGGGTCGAGCAGATCGCACGCCAGCAACTGCAAATGCGCATGGTGAGCCCGGGCATCACCCAATACGTCACGGCGCCCGCGTCTGCGGCTTCGTCCGCCGGAGCCAAGCCATGAGCCGCAGTGTCCAGCTCAGCTCCAGCCCCTTGTTGGCCAGCAAGACGCCCGTCTGGCGCAGTCAGCTGATCGTGGCCGCCATTGCCTTGGCGTTCATGGGTTTGATGGTGCGCGCGGCGTATGTGCAGGTGTTCCAAAATGAATTCTTCAAGCGCCAAGGCGAGGTGCGTTTTGCCCGCACCCTGAGCCTGCCCGCCAACCGTGGGCGCATCTTGGACCGCAACGGCATGTTGCTGGCGTCCAGCGTGCCCGCTCCCAGCATTTGGGCCAACCCCGAAGACATCGAACGCGACTCGGCCAAGCTCAGCCAATTGGCCAAATTGCTCGACATGAGCCGCGCCGAGCTCGACAAGAAACTCGAAAACGAGGACAAGACCTTTGTCTGGCTGCGCAGGCAACTGGACGAACCGGTGGTCAAAGAGATCCAGGCGCTCGACATCAAGGGTGTCTACAGCATCAAAGAATACAAACGCCTCTACCCCGAAGGCGAAGCAGCAGCCCACATCGTGGGCTTTACCAATGTGGAAGACCAAGGCCAAGAAGGCATCGAGCTGGTGTTCCAGCAAGCCTTGTCTGGCAAAGCCGGTTCGCGCCGCGTCATCAAAGACCGCTTGGGCCGCGTGGTTGAGGCGGTGGGTGAAACCATTCCCCCCGAAGACGGGCAAGACATCCAGCTGTCCATCGACAGCAAGGTGCAGTTCTTTGCCTACCAAAAGCTGCGCGATGCCGTGCTGGAAAACAAAGCCAAGGCCGGCAGCGTGGTGGTGCTCGATGTGCAAACGGGCGAAGTGCTAGCGCTGGCCAACTACCCCAGTTATTCGCCCGCCAAGCGCGTGAACCTGAGCGGTGAACAGTTGCGCAACCGCGCCTTGACCGACACCTTTGAGCCGGGCTCGACCATGAAGCCCTTTGCCGTGTCGCTGGCGCTCGAAAAAGGCATCGTCAAGCCTGAAACCCCGATCCAGACCGCCCCCGGGCGCATCACCATCACCGGCTCGACCATCACCGATGCGCACCCCCATGGCGTGCTCACCGTCAACGAGGTGATCCAGAAGTCCAGCAACGTGGGCACCGTCAAGATGGCCATGCAGATGCAGCCGCGCGAGATGTGGGAAATGTTCACCCAAGTCGGTTTTGGCCAAAAGCCACAGGTGCCGTTCCCGGGTGTGGTGGGAGGGCGTTTGCGCCCCTTCAAATCCTGGCGACCCATCGAGCAGGCCACCATGAGCTACGGCTATGGCATTTCGGCCAGCTTGTTTCAGGTGGCGCATGCCTACACCACCTTCGCCCGTGACGGCGAGGTGATTCCGGTCACCATGATGAAGTCCGACGAGAAGGTCTCAGGCGTGCGCGTCTTCAGCGTGGACACCGCACGCGCCATGCGCAAGATGCTGCAAATGGCCGCCGGCCCCGGCGGCACCGGCCCCAAGGCGCAAACCCTGGGTTACACCGTGGGCGGCAAAAGCGGCACCGCGCACAAGCAAGAGGGCAAGGGCTACGCGGGCAAAAAGTACCGAGGCTTTTTCTCGGGCTTGTCACCGGTTGAGCAGCCGCGCATTGTGGTGGCCGTGATGATCGACGAGCCAAGCAACGGCAAACACTTTGGCGGTGACGTGGCCGCGCCCGTGTTCAGCGAGACGGTGCAGCAAACCCTGCGTCTGTTGGGCGTGCAGCCGGACATGGCGGTTAAACCGCAAACCGTGTTCAAAGCCGTGGAGGAGTCGTTCTGATGGTCGCGCTCCAAACGCCTCAAGAAGCCGCCCGCTGGTTGCGCCAGCACGTCACGGGCGTGTTGCGCACCGACAGCCGCCAGATTCAACCGGGCGACGGCTTCATTGCCTGGCCCGGGGCCGCCACCGATGGCCGCCAGTACTTGGCCAAAGCCTTTGCGCAAGGCGCGGCCGCCTGCCTGATGCAGCACGAAGGCAGCGCCCCCTGGCAAAACACCGGCCCACAAGAGCGCTTGGCCTCTTTGCCTCAGCTCAAGGCCCGCACGGGCCTGGTGGCTGACGCGTATTACGAACAACCCAGC
>JAHECM010000055.1:0-2879 GCA_024641725.1 Limnohabitans sp.
GGCTTGCGGCATCTGGACGCCAATGGCAGTGTGCAGATCAAGGCCGTGCTGCGCGGCAGCGCGGCTGAGCAAGCCGGGTTTGCGGCGGGCGACGAATGGCTGGGGGTTGAAATGGAGGGCCCCAGCAAACCATCTGCCCCGGCATGGCGCGTGAACACACTGAGTGACGTGCCCGAACTGCTGGGCGCAGAACGCAAGGCGGTGGCACTGGTGTCTCGCGACAAACAGCTGTTGCGCCTGCCGCTCACGGTGCCGCAGCAAAGCACGGTGTGGCGGCTGGAGGCCCCCCAAGACCGCCAAGCCAGCTGGCCTGCAGTCTGATTTCCAGCAAAACCATCGCGGCGGGGGCGCCGCTCCTACAGGCCTTTTACTGCTTGCGCAGATCCACCACCCGTTTGGCCTTGCCCTGGCTGCGTTCCACGCCGCCTTCGCCCTTGAGCTCAATGGCCACACTGGAGCCGATGAACACCTTGATCTCGTGCTGCAACATCTTGGCCGCAGCGCGGGCTTCGGTGCTGTCGGGCGACACGCCCGGTTTGGTCTCCACCAGCACCTTCAGGTCGTCCATCGGGCCTTCACGGGTCAGCACACACTGGTAGTGCGGGGCCAGCTCATTGCGTTTCAAGATCAATTCTTCGATCTGGCTGGGGAACACGTTCACGCCCCGGATGATCATCATGTCGTCGCTGCGGCCGGTGATCTTTTCCATGCGGCGCATGGTGCGGGCCGTGCCGGGCAGCAGGCGCGTCAGGTCGCGGGTGCGGTAACGGATGATGGGCAGCGCTTCTTTGGTGAGACTCGTGAACACCAGCTCCCCCATCTCACCGTCGGCCACGGGTTCACCCGTTTCGGGGTGGATGATCTCGGGGTAGAAATGGTCTTCCCAAATGGTCGGGCCGTCTTTGGTCTCGATGCATTCGCTGGCCACGCCCGGCCCCATCACTTCGGACAAGCCGTAAATGTCCACCGCGTCGATGGCCATGCGCTTTTCGATGGCGGCGCGCATGTCATTGGTCCAGGGCTCGGCCCCAAAAATGCCAATGCGCAAAGAACTGGTTTTGGGGTCGATGCCTTGTCGCTCAAATTCGTCGGCAATCGCCAGCATGTAGCTGGGCGTGACCATGATGATGCTGGACTTGAAGTCTTGAATCAGCTGCACCTGGCGCTCGGTCTGGCCACCGCCAAAGGGCACCACGGTGAGGCCGAGTTTTTCGGCACCGTAGTGCGCGCCCATGCCGCCGGTGAACAGGCCATAGCCGTAGCTCACATGCACCATGTCGCCGGGCTTGGCACCGCCTGCGCGGATGCTGCGGGCCACCACGGTGGACCAAGTGTCGATGTCTTTGAGCGTGTAGCCCACCACCGTGGGCTTGCCGGTGGTGCCGCTCGATGCATGGATGCGGGCGCAGTTTTCGCGCGGCACAGCAAACATGCCAAAGGGGTAGCTGTCGCGCAGATCGGCCTTGGTGGTGAATGGAAACTTGGCGATGTCGGCCAGGCTCTTGCAGTCGTCGGGGTGCACACCTGCGGCGTCGAACTTGGCGCGGTACACCGATGAGTTGGCGTAGGCATGCTGCAAAGTTTGCTGCAAGCGCTTGAGCTGCAGACTGCGCAACTCGTCGATGCTGGCCTTTTCAATCGGCTCCAGGGGGAAGGCTTTGGCGGTCATTTCAAACTCCATTGAATCGGTGGCTTATTCCGGCACCACAGTGCCCGGAATTTGGGCGCTCTTGCCCCGGAACATGGCGATGACTTCGCCGTTTTGGTTCGTGACCTTCATGTCATAGATGCCGTGACGGCCACTCAGGGTTTGCTCCACGCCTTCGCAGCTCAGCACGTCGCCCAGTTTGCCGGGCTTCAAAAACTCGATGCTGCAGCCAGCGGCCACCGCGTTCTTGTTGTAGCTGTTACAGGCAAACGCAAAGGTCGAATCGGCCAGCGTGAAGATGAAGCCGCCGTGGCAGATTTGGTGTCCGTTCAGGTGCAAGGCTTTGACTTCCATGCGCATCACGGCGCGGCCAGGCTCGCAGGCCAGCAGTTGCATGCCCATGGTGTCTTTGGACGCCACGTCCACCGCAAACATGGTGTCGCCCACCAGGCGAGCGAGGGCTTTGGGGTCGGTGCTGCTCATCATTCGCCTTTGAATTGGGCTGGACGCTTTTCAAGGAAGGCGTTCACGCCCTCCATGTAGTCGTGGGTTTTGCCCAAAGCGGACTGCGTGTCGCGCTCCACGTTCAGGTGAGCGTCCAGGCTGCGGGTGCCGGCGTCGCGCAGCAGGTGGCGGGTGGCCACCAAGGCCTTGGTGGGCATGGCGGCCAGCTTGTCGGCCAGCGCCAGCGCGGCGGCCACGCAGTCCTCGGCCACATCCCAGATCAGGCCCCACTCTTTGGCTTTGTCAGCCATGAGCTTGTCGCCGGTCATGGCCAGCGCCATGGCGCGGGGCAGGCCCAGGCGCTCGACCAACAACCAGCTGCCGCCCGCGTCCGGGATCAGGCCAATCTTGCTGAAAGCCTGCACAAAACTGGCCGTGGGTGCGGCAATCGCGATGTCGCAGGCCATGGCCACCGAGGCCCCTGCGCCAGCCGCCACGCCATTGACCGCGCACACCACCGGCATGCGCAGCGACTGCAGGCGGCGCGTGGAGGGGTTAAAAGCGTCGTGGATCACCGGGCCAGGGTCAGCGCGTTCGAGCAAACCGGGGCCGGGCGTGAAGTCAAGTTCCGACAGGTCCAGCCCGGCACAAAAGCCCCGGCCTGCGCCGGTCAGCACCACAGCCCGCACAGCGGGGTTGGCCTCGGCTTGGTCGAGCGCGGCCCACAGGCTTTGGTGCATTTCGCGGGTGAAGCTGTTGAGCGCTTGCGGGCGGTTGAGCGTGATCA
>JAHECM010000055.1:2979-8055 GCA_024641725.1 Limnohabitans sp.
GAAGCGATTGGCTGCATCATCGTCACCGGCAGCGAGAAAGCCTTTGCCGCTGGCGCCGACATCTCGGCCATGGCCAAGTACAACTTCAACGAGGTCTATAAAAACGACTTCATCACCCGCAACTGGGAAACCATCCGCTCGATTCGCAAGCCCGTGATTGCGGCTGTGGCCGGTTTTGCCTTGGGCGGCGGTTGCGAGCTGGCCATGATGTGCGACTTCATCATCGCCGCCGACAACGCCAAGTTCGGCCAGCCTGAAATCAAGATCGGCATCATCCCCGGCGCGGGCGGCACACAGCGTTTGCCACGCGCCATGGGTAAGTCCAAGGCCATGGACTTGGTGCTCACGGGCCGCATGATGGACGCGACTGAAGCCGAGCGCGGTGGTTTGGTCAGCCGTGTGGTGCCACTGGACAAACTGATGGAAGAAGCCCTGGGCGCGGCCTTGATGATCTGCGGCTACGGCCAGTTGTCGGTGATGGCGGCCAAAGAAAGCGTGAACCGCGCTTTTGAAAGCGGCCTGAGCGATGGCGTGATGTTCGAGCGCCGCATGTTCCACAGCCTGTTTGCCACGGCCGACCAGAAAGAAGGCATGGACGCATTTTTGAACAAGCGCGCGCCCCACTTCACCCACAACTGACACGGCAGGCCGGGCCGGGCCGGACCAGGCCCGGTCCGGCCGCCTAAGATTTGGCCCACGTCATGGCAGGCGCAACTTGGGCGAAATCCACCTTCATGTCTTGCAGGGCTTTTTTGCCGCGCAGGGTCAAGTCGGTGATGAAGGTGAACTGCTCTCTGCTTTCTTTGACGTAGGCCTTGATCTTGTAGTGGGTGCCCCAGGGGGTTTCTTGTGCCACCACGGCCACTTGGCTGTCGGGCGCTCGGTAGGTGCTGCTTTGGCCAATTTCTTTCAAACAAGCCAACACGGCCATGCCATCGTGTGCGGCTTGCAAATAGAAGTTGGCAATGCACATCATGCTGCGCTGACCGCTGCTGGCATTGACCATCTTTTTGCTCCACAACTGGGTGTGGGGAATGATGATTTCATCGTCTTCGGCCGTGAGCAGGTGGACAGCTCTCGGGTTGATGAGAATGACCTCACCATAGGCACCATCGATCTCGACCCAATCGCCCAATTGGTAAACGTCTTCAAAGACGACCAACATACCGGCCATCACACTGCTGGCGTAGTCTTTGAAAACAAAGGCGATCAACACGGCGGAGCTGACAAACAGCGCCAAGATGTTCTGAAACGAAGGCTCGATCAGAATGGGGGCGATTTGGGTCAACGCTGCGATGCCAAACGAAATTTTGACCCAAGGCACAAAACGCAAAATTTTCAGCCGAGACGAAGGCTTGACGTTTTCCGCCCAGCGTTTGAGTGCCCATCGCGCCAATTGGGCCAGTGCCCAGAAGACCACCACAATGGCCAAGACCAGACTCAGGTCCAGCCAGTGGAGCGTGTGGAAAAAGTCGAAATTTTTGAAGGTGTCTTCCATGATTTCTGCTTTCCCCGTTCAGTGGGTCAAAAAACTTCTGAGCATCCACGCATTTTTTTCGTGCGCGCTCAAACGCTGTGTGACCAGGTCCACGCTCCCTTCGTCATGGCATTTCGACGCCACGGGCAAAACGGATTGCGCCGTCAAAATCAACTGCTCATGCCCATCCAGCAGGTCTTCGATCATGCCGCCCGCATTGGGCAGGTGTTGGACTTCTCTAATTTTGGTCAACGCCATGAATTGACTGTGCGAGCACGGTGCCGCCAGCTCCAGTGCCCGAATGCGCTCGGCAATGTCGTCCAGCGCGAGCCAGATCTCGGTGTACTGCTCTTTGAACAAATTGTGCAGGGTATAAAACATCGGTCCTCTGACGTTCCAGTGGTAACCCAGTGTCTTGAGGTGCAAAAAATAGCTGTCGGCCAGCAAACGCGCAAGCGCTTGTCCGGTGGCCAATCGGTCTTGGGTGATGACGGTCAAGCGCATGTTCAATTCTCCTGTTGGGGTTGTTTGAGTCCAAAAATGGCAAACAGCAAGGTGGGCAGTGCGGTGTTGAGGACGGCGTAGGTCATGAGTGCGCCGAACACCTCTGGGCCAATGTCGCCCCGGCCCAGCAATATTTCTGAGATGACGAGCGTGAAAATGAGGGTTGGCGTCAAGGCGATGGACACGCGCAGACTGGACACAGCTTGCTCGTCATGCGTCCACCGCCTTTGCAACCACACCACGAGCCAGCGGATGGGCACGACCACGGCCAACAGCAATACCCCAGAGAGCATGGCCTGCGCGGTCAGCGCCTCTTGTGGAAACCGGGTACCCGACACAAAGAAATAAAACGGAATGAAGAACGTGGCGAACAACCCAATCGCTTCCAGATTTTTAGTCGATGCCAAGGAGGGCAATTTGTTTTTGAGCAAGACCGCAAACAAGCCCACCAAAAAGGCGCCGACCAAGTAGTACACGCCGAGCAGCTTGGTGACGTAGCCCGCCACGATGCCCATCATGATCAAGAGTGAAAACTCAGAACCTGGCGCATGCGGAATGACAAATTTGCCCAGCAAGCCAAAGACCATGGGCAGCGCGAGGATCAAGCCCACCAGCGCTAAGGCGCGCAGCGCAATGTCTGTATTGCCCAGATAGGGATCACTGGCCTGCAAGGCGATGAACATGATGATCAACGCCACAATTTCACTGCTGATGGCCTTGTTGCTCACCCAAAATTTCTCTTTGTCACTCAGCTGCAAGCGTGCAATGGTGTTGATGATGAATCCGGTCGATGGCGTCACGATGGCCAACGCGATCAGCACGGCCAAACTGAAGCCGATGTTGTAAACAACCACCACCACGGCAGTGACCACCATCAGCAAAAACAATTTGGTCACCAAGTGCATGACCAGTCGGGTTCTTTCCCGCATCAAATCTTCCACATGGATCTCTATGCCTGCGTACAAAAACAAAGAGGTGATGCCAATGGTGGCCAGCAAGTTCCAGTGCACATTGCCGATCAATGTGTAGCCCAGCAGCATGGGCGTCAGCCCCATGGCAAAGGCGGTCAGCGGCGCTGGAATACCAAACCGCAGCAGCCAGCGCGGGACGATCATCAAGCCTGCGATGACCGCAAAAATCCATATTTCATGAGCCATTTTTGTCTCCTTGTATTGAGGTTTTTGTTGTGAAAGTGCGGCTCACTCGGGCGCAAGCCGCAGCATCCTGATTTCGGTTTCCAGGCGTTCCAACTCCAATTGCATGAACCGCGAGCAATCGATTTTTTGCGGCGAAACACCCAACGGAATCACCACCCGCGCATACACCGTGGCGTTGTTTTGCGACTGGCCCGCATAGCCCGAAAAAATATCTGTGCCTTTGCCACTGGTGCCCGTGAGCCCCATATCGACATAGCCTTTGTTGGAGTTCATCGACGAACGGCAATGGGTGCCTGTGGCCGTGGTGATGGAATCCTCACCCCCCACGCCCTGCGGTGGAGGCGGCAGGTACACCCCGCTGGCGCTCTGGGCTGCGCAAGGCAACAGCAGAGTAATCGCCGCACACACGAGGGCGAACCGTGCCTTGAAGCTCCGGGAATCGCAGGCAGATCCGAATGTCCCGACGGCCTTCAGGAACGGGGATGACCACCAAAATTTTTCGCTGACTTTGCGGCGGCAGTGAGCCTGTGCGCCCGGTGAATTTGACGTCCGACTGCATGTGCTGGGTGTGCACATCTTCTGCGCTGAGTTCATAGCGCATCTCCTTGGGGTAGGGGTTGATGATCGAGAGCCGGAACAGCTTTCTGTCGGACGGCGTGCTGCCAGTTTTTTGCATGGGGCTGAGACCCTGAGCGTGGACTGCAGCATGGGCACACACCAGGGCAGCCATGCCTAAGATCCAGCTCGCAGTGAGCTTGCGGCTTTGCATTGCTGGCGCTCAGTTGGCCGGCGAGCAGGTCACGTCGCTGCTGACTTTGTAGGCACCCATCGGAAAGGCCTTGCCGACATCGTCCACCTGCGCGTGCAAGTCAAACACGGTGTCTCCCGCATCCACCGTGGCTTGGTGGGCGGCGACTTGCCAGTTGCTTGAATGTCCTTTGTTGGAGCGCTGTTTGGTTGCCATGACGGGTGTGCCCGTGTAGGTCGGGGCCCAAAGCGTCATGGCCGGTGCTCCAAATGTCACCAGATTGGGGCCTGTGCTCATCACGCCCACACTGGCGGCCATGCCGGTGGGCTGCTCGGAACTCATGGTTTGCCCGTTCACCGACACGCCCAATGCACCATGGCTGTTGACCGTGACCACGCAGGTGTTGGCCACTGCGCCAGTCCAGTCGACGGTCGCAGCTGCGGTCGGCCGGTGTGCGTCGGCCAAGAGCAACACACCCAAACAGCCCGCCGACAAACACCATGTGCTGCGGCGTTTCTTTAAAATGCTGACCAGTGCGTCCATGAGACATCCTTTGCAATTGATAAGTTACAAAGCATATCTTTAAAATTTACACGGTGTAAAAATTAAATTTCACAAAGCAATTAAATATTTATCCATTGCTAAAAATTTGCCTGCCAATTATTTTCCGATTCAACTTTTTAATTCTTAATAACCCAATTAATCGAGATCGTCATGAAATTTACCGATGAATTGCTGGCCGCTGCCGAGCAGGTGCTGATCTCCAAGGGCTTTGAAGCCGCGACGGTGGATGAAATTTGCACGCTGGCTGGCAGCTCGCGCCCGACTTTTTACAAACGGTTCAAGGACAAAAACGGACTGTTCACCGCTTACGTGCGGTCCAAGTCACGGCAAATGACCGAAACGCTGGGCAGCATGGCCGGAGAAATTCACGACAAAGACAGCTTCATTGAACTGACGAAGCGCTATCTGTCGTACATGTACCAAGACGACGTGTTGAACTTTCATTGCCTGGTGGCCGGAGAAGCACGGCACAACGCTGAGATCAGTCAGTTCTTTCGCGAACACCTGGTCATGAGGCATGTCCAGGTGCGGCAACGCGTCATCACCCAACTGATCATTTCAGGGCTGGTCACGCCCACGCGCGACATCCCCAAGCTGGCCACACTTCTGGGGTCACTCATCACTGC
>JAHECM010000057.1:0-4842 GCA_024641725.1 Limnohabitans sp.
ATACTTGGGACATCGAGAGACGGATGATCTGTCGATTAAGCTGAAAGTGAGAGCCTCATGAACAACCCCATTTCAAATTACGGACGCCGTGTCCAATTGGACGGTGCGTTGCGCGATGCCAAGGCCAAAGTGGATGCCAAATCCACCGCCAACGGGCAAGCGGCTGAGCCTGCGGTGAGCGCCAAAGCGCCCGCGCAGACCGACCAGCTGGCCTTGTCCAACGTGGCCCAGCGCACCATGGCGCAGCCCGATTTTGACCGCGCCAAAGTGGACGCCATCAAGCAGGCGATCCAAAACGGCCAGTACCCACTGAATTCGCGCAAGATCGCCGAAAGCTTTGTGGCCATCGAGCAGATGATCCGCGAGTGATGGTCGAATGAATTCAGCCGCCAGCTCCAGCGATCCGACCGCGCGCCTGACGGAGGCTTTGGCGCTGGTGGATCGGCTGCGGCAGTTGATGGATCTGGAGTTCGAGACCTTGAAGACCCAGGAGCTCGACCGCTTTGATGCCTTGCAGCCGGCCAAAGCCGAGTTGATGGACGCGGTGGCCCAAGCCAGCCCTGATGCGGCCACGCTGCAACAAGACCCTGCATGGGCATCTCTGAAAGAGGCTTTGCTCGAGTGCCGCGATTTGCACCGGCGTAATGCCGTGTTGATCGAGCGCAAACTCGAAGCCATCCGAAATGCATTGCAAAGTCTGACCTTGGCCACACAGACCAGTTCGGTGGATGTGTACGACCGGCTGGGCCAAGTGGCCCGTTTTCAGCGCGGTCGAGGCTACCAAGAAGCCTGATCGGTCCGCTTCTCGTCGCCGGGGCGCATGCCCTTGAGCCAATACACCCACGAGAGCACCACGGCCACGGCGGTGTACAACTCGGGGGGAATTTCTTGATCCACCTCTAATTTGCTCAGCAACTGTAGTAATTGCGGGTCTTGCGCGACCAACACGCCGTGGTCACGGGCTTCTTGCAAGATGCGCTCGGCCAACTCTTCATCGCCTTTGGCGATGACCACAGGGGTGGGGTTGTTGCCGTAGGCCAGCGCCACGGCTTGTTTGCGGTAGCGGTTCATGCGCTGAAGTCCACCACCATGCCCCGTCCAGAGGGCACCCAGTCATTGGCCTGCTCGGGGCGAGCGCCTTGCACAATTTGGAACGACTTCATTTGCAAGCCCGCATCCACCAGCAAGGTGGTCAGGGCCGGGGCGTTTTGACGGGCCAAGTCCACCACCTCAGGGCGAACAGCCCACATGGTCAGATCCACCTGCAGCTGGTTGAACAGCTGGGTGCGCAACCAGACCGGGCCCAGGTACTGGCTGCGGGTGTGGATGTTGACGGTGATGGGGGTGTTGTTGTCGCCATTTTTGGGTGGTCGGCGAAACACCAGCTCGACCGGTTCGGCATCGACAAAGGGCAGCACCAAGCTCATCAGCATCTCGCGCTGGGCTTGGGCTTGGGCGGCTTGAACCTGGTTGCTTTCCAAGTTTTCAAGGCCCGCCTTGATTTGGCTGAGCGCACCCGCCGAGTCCAGATTCCCCACGTCCTCCAGCGCACCGTCGTGCTCTTCGAGGGCCATCAACAATTTTTTAAGCAATTGGCGGGGGTCTTGGGGAGGAACGGGCAAGCCGCGTGCCAGCCAAACTTCCGCACCCATGGCCGCCGCCACGGCTTTGGCCAAAGCGCCCGGCGTGAGCTTGCTCATGCTCAGCCGCATGTCTCGCAGCAATTCGGCCAGGTCAGGCCGTTGCAGGCTTTGGGCCAGCTGGGGCAGGGCATTGGACTGCAGCAATTGCACCAGATCGGCTTGGCCGGGTGGGCGAAACAGCAGCTGGTTCAGCCTGGAGACCAGTGCCAGTGTGGCGTCAGACGCGCTGTCGGTGGGCGCAGCCGTAGGCAGCAGTCCCCAGCCTTGGGACGTGGCGCGCACCTGCAGCCACACCGCCCCTTCGCGAAAGGGCGCAACCCCGGGCGGCAGGTCCAGCTTTTTGCCCTTCAACATCAAAAATGGCTGGTCTCCCCGGGCGTGCAGGTTGGCCTGAACCACTTGGCCATCTTTGAGCTTGAGGTCTTGGGCGGCTTCGGTGCTGATGGGCAGCAAGCTGCCTTCGAGGTAAATGGGGTTGGCTCGCCCCGCCGATTGCAAGGCTTGCAGTTGGTCGATCACGGATACCGAATCCAGCGTTTGCGGGCATGCTCAGCATTGGCACTGTGTTCAGCGTCAGCGGCAAGGTAGGGTTTGAGTGTGTTGTGCACCAGCACGTCGTGCGTGGGCAGTTGCAGGCTCATGCCGGTCTTCAAGCGCTGTTTGGCTTTGGTGTGGGCCAAAGCGGGATTGAGCTGCTGAATGGCTTGGGTGATGCGCTGGGGGTTCAAGGGCGAGTCTTTGAACTGCTTTGACACGATTTTGTCGAGCGTGTCGCCGGCCTGGGTGGCATAGGCGTAGCTCAGCGGCGAGGAGGGCGTGTCGTCTTCGCTGGCATGCGCCTTGGGCGCGAGGGCCAGCAGACCCAGGAACAGCCAAGTGCAGGCCCATGTGAAGGCCCATGTGCGGACACTTTCTTGGGCCCATTGGCGTGCAAGTGCACGGTCCCGTGTGTGGGTGACTGGCGGCTGCAAAAGGGTGTGCTGTTGGGGCATGGCAGACTTTCTTTGGGGTGAGGCTCAGCGTGAGCGGGCTTGCGACAAAGCCCATTCTTTGACCACGGGCGGCAGGCTGCGCGCTTGCCAGTTCAGCTGTGGGGCATGTGCATGACCTGCAATCACGGTCAAGTCGGCGCTGTCGTCGCGCAAGCGGGTGACGCGCGCCATGACGATTTGGCCCAAGGCTTCGGGCTCCAGCGTCTGTTGCGGGATGCTTTGGGGATCGACCAGCAACCACTCGTCGCCCAGCCGCAGTCCGGCCAGGGCGCCTGCATTGACGGTGACTTGGCCCGAGGCGGTGGCGGTGACTTCGGGTTCAAGCGGTTCACACGCCAGCAGTTGTTCAAACCGCCGGGACCAGGTCTGCAGCCGCTGTGCCACCGCGCTCTGGCTGGCGGGGCTGAATTCGGCTGCGGCCCAGGGGTGTTGGATCAACTCCAATGGCAACACGATGTGATCTTGGTAAGACAGGCCTGTACCGTTGCTGCGTTGCAGTTGGATCTGTAAGCGCACATTGGCGCTGTCTTTGCGCCCGTCGGCTTGTGCCAGTGTGTCGATTTTCAGCAAGGCTTGCCAGGGTTTTTGGCGTGCGGGAGGGGCCGTGAGAGCGCGTTCGTAGGCGGAGCTGCTGGCGTGCAGGCTGGCGGTGGAGGGGGCCATGTGCCAATGCAGAGCGCTGGGGCTTTGCAGCCACTGACTTTGAACCAGAGACCGAATGGTTTGAGATTGCCGCACGGGCATGGGCGGCGCAAAGAGGGTGTTGAGTTGTATCTCATGGCGCATCAAGCCCAGCTCTGAGCATTGGCCTGACAAGTCTGCCAAACCCCCGCTGCGCACCAAGTCTTGCTGCTGGACGCGCAGGCCTTGCCGATCGTCCGTCAACGCCACGCCCGAAACCTGAATGGTTTGGCGAAAACTGTTGCTTTCTTGCAGCTGCCCTTGCGCGTTCACCCAGGACAGGGCGTCCACGCGTGTGCTGGCTTGCAGGGCTTTGTTCAGCAAGTCTTGCCGGACGGCTTCAAGCCGTTGCAGCGCAGCGCTGTGTTCTTGTGCCTGCACTGGGCCTGCCCCTAATGCGATGGCCAGGCCCAAGAGCCAGGCCCAGCGCGGGTGCCCTGCAGATGCGTGCAAGTTCATGGCCGCGTCGCTCAGCGGTTGCGCATGGCCACTTGGGCCAGGTACTGGCGGCGCAGTTCTTGGACCACGGTCCGGTCAAGGGCCAAGGTGGTTTCGTAAGTGTCGTCGTTCACCGGGGTGATGCTCACCAGCGTGGCCCCGTAAATGACCCCCTGCACTTTGGAGCGGAAGGTGTCGTTGGTCACCACCATGTCGGCCACGGTGGAGTTGGCGTCCAGTTGTTGGCCGTAGACCTGTTCGGTCAGGGCGCGGTAGGCGTCCAGCTTGGAGGCGCGGATGGCCATCAGGCGTTGCTGGGCGGGATTCTTGTGGTTTTGCACTGCGACCACGGCATAGCCCGTGGCGGTGAGGTTTTCGATGCGCTCGACCATCGGGGCGATCATGCCGGCGGTGGGTGCTTCTGTGCTCAAAGGCACTGTTTGGCAAGCTGACAAGGCCAGCAGCAGGGCGCTGGTGCCCAAGTAATGATGAATGTTCATGGAGGTTCCTCTGACAGAGATCGGCCGCAAAGTTCTGCATGAACAGTATCGGCAGGACCCTGTGCAGCTTGAGGCGAAGGCCCCTTTTTCTGGAAAGTTCTTCACAAGTCGAGATTTTGACAGTAGGATTCACAAACTGAATAAATTGCAAAAAAAGCAAATAAAATCAAATTGCATTCAAATTTGTTAATTTTTGTGTATATTCGAAGCTTGGCGTGCAGCTGACTGCAGGGCCTGTTCAACCATGTCACACATCCACGGCTCCATTTCTTACATCGGCTCCAGCGTCGCAGCTCAAACCATTCGGGATTTGATTTCCCGCGTGGCTTATTCGAGCTCGACCGTCCTGATCACCGGCGAGAGCGGCACCGGCAAGGAATTGGTGGCGAAAGCTTTGCACGAGCAGTCGGGCCGAGCGCATGCGGCTTTTGTGCCGGTCAATTGCGCCGCCATTCCCAAAGAACTGCTCGAAAGCGAGTTGTTTGGCCACCGCAAAGGGGCTTTCACCGGCGCCAGCACCGACCGGATGGGGCGTTTCGAGCTGGCCCACGGCGGCACCTTGTTTTTGGACGAAATCGGCGACATGTC
>JAHECM010000057.1:4942-8054 GCA_024641725.1 Limnohabitans sp.
GAGAAAGACTTGATCGCCAAAGCCTTGGAGCGCACGGACGGTAACGTCAGTCAGACCGCCAAACTGCTGCATTTGCAGCGCACCACTTTGATCGAAAAGATCAACAAGTACGAGCTTCGATCGCCTGCCGCTGCAGACTTGTGATCAAGGCTTGTTCGCTGGCCCCAGGCCGGGCGTTGGCAGCCGTGGGTACTGCACAGCACTTTCTTTGTCTTTTTGCTTTTGCGTGGCGGCCCGGCTCGCGGCTTGTTCTGCGCTTTGCCGCTCGCGCTGCTGGCGGCTCATGGACTCGACTTCGGCGCGCAATTTTTGGCCCGAATCGCTCACTTGGCCTTGGATGGCCTGAACCTGCTGGCTGATGGACCGGAGTGTGGACGCTTGCGCTTGCAGTCGGCTGTCCATGGCTTGAACCTGTTTGGCCAAGACCTGATTTTTGCTCTCGATTTCTTTGGCTGCAGCCTCGGGCACGGCTTGCGCCGTCTTGATCACCTCGTCCAAGCGGGTGTCGATTTTGTCTTGCAGTTTTTTGTTGCCCTCTTGCTGGGCCGACATGGCCTGCAAGGACTCGTTGACCGAGGCCACCGTTTCCATGGTGCCATCCAGTTCGGTCACGCGTTTGCCCACGGCCAGCAGCATCGCATCGACCATGCCCAGGCGCGATTGCATCGCCATCGACATGCCGATAAAAATGCAGGCGGTCAGCAGCATGAGTGAGCCGCTGGAGATCAGCAGGATGAGGCTTTGCTTGCGGTGCTTGGCCTGAGTGGCCATCATCAATTCGGTGGCTTGGCGCATGTCCGTGCCGGCGTTGGTGGCCAGGCTGGCGGCGCGGGTGGCCAGTTCGGCGGAGTCGAGTGCAGCCACCTTGATTTCATGCAACTCCTCAGCCGCTTCAGTCGCAAGTTCTTGCGCTGTGGCCGCTGTTTCTGTCACAACTTCTTCAGCGGGCGGGGTGGCTTCGGTTTGCATGGCTTCCTCAGGTGGTCGTGTTCTTCAATGCGCGCTCCAGTGCATCCAGCTCGTCTCTGACTCGCTTGTTTTCAGATTGCAATTGGCTCGCGCGTTGAGTAATCGACACTTGTGGCGATTCCTGTAGTTTTTTGACGGGCGCTGGTGCTTGAGGCGTCGGTAGCACCGGAATCGGCTGGCTGAGCACCGGCTGCGGCTGGCTGGCGACAGGGGGCTCGGATTCGGGCGCCGCAGCCACGTCGGTCAACGCGGGGGCTGGCTCGGGTGGGGACTCTTCCATCGCAGGCGCAGCTTCTGGAGCGACTGGGGCGGCGGGCGCAGCAGGCGCGGCGGTGCGGCTGACGGTTTTGACCAAGCTTTCACCGCTGGGCAAGGGCGCAGCAGGCCTGTCGGCCGCTGAGATGCGCGTGCCTTCTTCGGACTCGGCTTGTGGGTGTTCTTGAGGGGGCAGTGGCGAGTTCATGGAAAAAATCCTTGCTCAGTTTTTGGGGACACTTTGGGCGGGGCGGCTGCGCTCAAGCATGGTGGAGGTTGGCACGATTTTGACGCTGCTGGGCATGTCCATGCGGCTCATGGTGGTGCGGGCACGGTCTTCGCTGCGAAAGGGGCCGGTCACCAAGGTGAATTGCGCGTTGTCGGCCGCCTTGGTGTAGACCGGCACCACCCGTGCATTGGTCAAATAGCCAGAACCCGCCAGTTTGCTGGCTTGTTGGGCCGTGGGGTAGAGGCCGTGTTGCAGCACGAAGGTGTCGGCGGGCAGGCCCTTGAGCCAGGTCCGGCCTTTGATGGCGGAGTCGGGCAGCTCGGTGACCAGCGCTGGGGCAGGGGCCGCAGCGGCCGTTGGCTTGGTGGGGGGGCTGCCAGCTGTGCTGGTGGGTGCGGCGGAAGTTGGTGCGGCGGAAGAGGGTGTGGGGCTTGGGGCTACAGCGCTGGCTGTCGGGGCGGCTGCCACGAGCACGGGCGCAGTGGCGGTGGTGACGATGGACGTGCTTGCCGGAGTTGCTGCTGCTGATGTAGCCGCAGCATCAGCGGCCGCGCTTGTGGCAGCCGGTGTGGATTCGGGTGTGGGTGTGGAAGTGGGTTCTGGCGCTGACGGCGTCGACGCCGCAGGGCTTTGCGGCAGTGCGGCTGCCGAAGCTTGGGTTGAGAACAATTTGTTGACCGCTGCGGGTTGCAGCCAAACGGTGACGCCAGCCGACAAGGCCAGCATGAACGCGATGCCCAGAGTCCAGGGCAGCCATCGGATGGGCCGTTGCGCGCGTTCCTCTTGAGGGGCGTCTTGGCTGGGCGCTTTGCTTGCTGTTTTGGGGGGTGCTTTGTGGGGTGTGGCAGGGGCAAAGTCGTCGACCAGTGGCCCTAGGGTTTTGGGGGCGGCGGGTCGAAGGTCCAGTTGGGCCACGATTTCCAGTGCTGCAAATTCGCGGCCGTGTTCTCGGGCCTCGTTCAAGGTCTGGTCAATTTGTTCTTGTGTCGGTGGCTCGATGCTCCAGTGCATGAGGCGACGGCCTTGGGGGTCGATGGTCTTGATTGGATTGGGGCCGCCGCCAAGCATCAACACCGCCGCCACCTGCGCCCCTGGGAAATGCTGCAGCAAGCGCGTCAACAACTGCAACTCGTGGGCGGGCAGGGCGTGGGCGTCGTGCACCACCCAAATCCGTTGGGGCGGCAGGGGGGCTTGGGCTTGCAGCGCCGCGTCCACTGACAAGTGTTCCAACACGTCGTTGAACCGTGTGATCAGCGCTTCGGTGTTGGTCGGAAAAAACACTTCCACGGTGCTCTCGGGCAAGCGCTGCTTGAGTTTTTGTACCAGCATGTCACCGTAATGGTCGATCAGGCCAGGGGCCATGCTGTGCATCACCACGCTTTTTCGGTCTTGCTCCACGGCGTGCAAGCAAGCCTCCAACTGCAAGCGGTCGGAGACACGGAAAAAAATGTCCCGGGGTGAAGTCATGGCTAAATTACGTTTTTAATGGTTTTGATTGTAATTCAATCAAATTTTGAGTTTATTGCAATTTTCCGTCTGCATTGAACAGCATCGATGTCGGCACATCTGGGTGTGGACGCATCATGGGCTCGACGCCAGGTCGGATTTGGGCCAGGCTGAAAACATAGGCAATCACCTGGGCAACGGCGTAATAAAGCG
>JAHECM010000064.1 GCA_024641725.1 Limnohabitans sp.
CGCCCGGCGCGGCATCGACCTTGATGACGCCGTAGGGCTGGGTCAGCACGCGCAGGCGGTGCACGTCCACCAGGGTTTGGGCCTGCGGCGGCAGTTTGCCAAAGCGGTCCACCAGTTCTTCAAGCAGGGCGTCGATTTGGTCGCTGTTTTTGGCGGTGGCCAGCTTTTTGTAAAAGGACAGGCGCAGGTGCACGTCGCCGCAGTAGTCGTTGGGCAGCAGGGCGGGGGCGTGCAGGTTGATGTCGGTCGTGACCGACAGGGGGCTGAGCAGGTCGGGCTCTTTGCCGGCTTTCAAGCTGCGCACGGCTTCGGACAGCATTTCGTTGTAGAGCTGAAAACCCACTTCGAGCATGTTGCCGCTTTGGTTTTCGCCCAGCACCTCGCCCGCGCCGCGAATTTCCAGGTCGTGCATGGCCAGGTAAAAGCCGCTGCCCAGCTCTTCCATTTGCTGGATGGCGTCGAGCCGCTGGGCGGCTTGTTTGGTCAGGCCTTCGATCTCGGGCACCATCAAATAGGCATAGGCTTGGTGGTGCGATCGGCCCACGCGCCCGCGCAGCTGGTGCAGCTGGGCCAGGCCGAACTTGTCGGCGCGTGAGATCACGATGGTGTTGGCCGTGGGCACGTCGATGCCGGTCTCGATGATGGTCGAGCACAGCAAGATGTTGTAGCGCTGGGCCACAAAGTCGCGCATCACGCGTTCCAGCTCGCGCTCGGGCATCTGGCCGTGGGCCACGGCAATGCGCGCTTCGGGCAAGATTTCTTCGAGCTTTTGGCGGCGGTTTTCGATGGTCTCGACTTCGTTGTGCAAAAAGTAGCACTGGCCGCCGCGTTTGAGCTCGCGCAGCACCGCCTCGCGGATCACGCCCGTGCCTTCGTTGCGCACAAAGGTCTTGATGGCCAAGCGGCGCTGTGGCGCAGTCGCAATCACGCTCAGGTCGCGCAGGCCCTCCAAAGCCATGCCCATGGTGCGCGGAATGGGCGTGGCCGTGAGCGTGAGCACGTCCACCTCGGCGCGCAGGGCTTTCATGGCCTCTTTGTGGCGCACGCCAAAGCGGTGTTCTTCGTCAATGATCAAGAGGCCCAGGTTTTTGAACTGGGTCGATTCACTCAGCAGTTTGTGCGTGCCCACCACGATGTCCACCGTGCCGTCGGCAATGCCTTTGAGGGCGGCGGTGACCTCTTTGCCCGACCGGAAACGCGAGACCTCGGCCACCTTGACGGGCCATTTGGCAAAGCGGTCTTGCAGGGTTTGGTAGTGCTGCTCGGCCAGCAGCGTGGTGGGGGCCAGCAGGGCCACTTGCTTGCCGCCCGTCACCGCCACAAAGGCGGCGCGCAGCGCGACTTCGGTCTTGCCAAAGCCCACATCGCCGCAGACCAAGCGGTCCATGGGGCGGGGGCTGATCATGTCTTGGATGACGCAGTGGATGGCCGCCTTTTGATCGGCAGTTTCTTCAAAGCCAAAGTCGTTGGCAAAGGTCTCGTAGTCTTGCGGGCTGTATCTGAAGGCGTGGCCCTCGCGCGCAGCGCGGCGGGCGTAGATGTTGAGCAGCTCGGCGGCCGAGTCGCGCACCTGCTCGGCGGCTTTGCGTTTGGCTTTTTCCCACTGGCCCGAGCCCAGCTTGTGCAGCGGCGCCTCGTCGGCGCTCACGCCGGTGTAGCGGCCAATGAGTTGCAGCTGGCTCACAGGCACATAGAGCGTGGCGTCACCGGCGTATTCGAGGTGCAAAAACTCCTGCAGCGCGGGCGTGCCGTCGGGGTTTTTTTGCCCCATGTCCATGTTGATCAGGCCCCGGTAGCGGCCAATGCCGTGCTGGCTGTGCACCACCGGGTCGCCCACGTTCAGCTCGCTCAGGTCTTTGATGAGCGCTTCCACGTCGCTGACTTGCTCTTGCCGTTTTCGCCGCCGTGTGGTGGGGCCTGCGGCAAAGAGCTCGGTCTCGGTGACCAGGTCGATGCCATGCTCAAACCAATGGAAACCGCTGGCCAGCGCGGCGGTGGCCATGCCGAGTTTTTCGTCGCTGGCCAAAAATTCTTGCAGGCTGTCAAACACCGGCGGCGTGAGGCCGCTGGAGCGCACAAAGTCGAGCAGGCTTTCGCGGCGGCCATCACTCTCGGCCAAGATCAGCAAGCGGTTGGGGCTGGCGCGCAGGTGCGCTTGCAGCCGGGCCAGCGGGTCGTCTGCGCCGCGCACCACCGTCAGCTCGGGCAGGGGCTGGGCCAGGGTGTTGTCGGGCGAGTCGTTGGTGCCTGCGCGCAAGGCCAGCTGCGCATGGCCGTTGGTCAGGGTGTAAAACTGCTCGGCGCTCAAAAACAACGCTTCTGGCGGCAGCACCGGGCGCTCCGGGTCACCGTGCACCAAGCGGTGGCGCTCTTTGGTGTCTTGCCAAAAGTGCTGAAACGCAGGCTCCAGATCGCCGTGCAGCACCAGTGTGGCCGCGCCGGACGGGTGCCCTGGCACGTCCAGGTAGTCGAACACGGTGGCGGTTTCGTCAAAAAACAGCGGCAAATAATACTCGATGCCCGCTGTGGCCAGGCCGTTGCCCATGTCTTTGTAGATGCGGCTTTTGGTCGGGTCGCCTTCGAGCAGTTCACGCCAGCGGCTCCTGAAACGGGCACGGGCCGCTTCGTCCATCGGGAACTCGCGACCGGGCAAAAGCCGCACCTCGGGCACGGGGTAGAGGCTGCGCTGGCTGTCGGGGTCGAAGGTGCGGATGGTGTCGATCTCGTCGTCGAACAAATCAACCCGGTAAGGCACCAGCGAGCCCATGGGAAAGAGGTCAATCAAGCCGCCGCGCACCGCGTATTCACCCGGGCTGACCACTTGGCTGACGTGGCTGTAACCGGCCAAAGTCAGTTGGGCTTTGAGTTGCGCTTCGTCCAGTTTTTGCTTGACCTTGAACTCGAAGGTGTAGCCCGCCAAAAAAGACGGCGGGGCCAGCCGGTACAGCGCAGTGGTGGCGGGCACCAGCACCACGTCGGCGCTTTCGGGGTGGTTGCGCTGCTGGATGCGCCACAGCGTGGCCAGCCGCTCAGAGATCAGGTCTTGGTGCGGCGAAAACGTGTCGTAGGGCAGCGTTTCCCAGTCCGGAAACATGACGCAGCGAAGGCCGGGCGCAAAAAACACCATTTCGTCCATCAGCCGCTGCCCGTCGCTGGCGTCCGAGGTGACGATGGCCAGCAAGCGACCGGCGGCTTTTTCGCGTTCGGCCAGTTGGGCCAGCAACACGGCGTCGGCCGATCCGGCTGGGCGGGGCAGGGTGAAGCGTTTGCCAACAGTCAATGCAGGAAGTTTCATGGTGCGCAGCGATCAAACAGCAAAACCCCCCGCCAGAGTTGGAGGGGGGTGAATGGCCCTATTGTAAAAGCCGCGCCCACACGGCGTAGGGCTGTGGAACAAGCAGCGGAGCAAGCAGTGGAACAAGGGGCCATCGCGGCGAGGGCGCCGCTCCTACAATCAGCGGCAATGACTTCTTTTCATGCATTGATCCCTTGCGCGGGCACCGGCAGCCGGGCTGGCACGGCCCAGCCCAAGCAATACCAGGCCATCGCCGGTCAACCCTTGGTCATGCACACCTTGCAGGCCTTGGCCCAGGTGCCGCAGCTGGCCAGTGGCTGGGTGGTGGTGTCGCCGCTGGACGATTTTGTCTGGCCTACAGCGCACTGGCCCCAGCACTTTCGGCGCGAGCGTTGCGGTGGCGCGAGCCGCGCCGAGAGCGTCTTCAAGGGTCTCCAGGCCATGTTGGCCAGTGGGCTGGACGGCCAAGACTGGGTGCTGGTGCACGACGCAGCGCGTTGCTTGGTCTCGCCCGAGTCGGTGACCCGGCTGATCGACACTTGCCAGAATGACCCTGTGGGGGGGCTGCTGGCCTTGCCTTTGCCCGACACGCTCAAAAGCGAGCAAGGCGGCAGGGTGGTGGCCACCGTGCCGCGTGAGCACAAATGGCTGGCGCAGACGCCGCAGATGTTGCGTTTGCAGGCGCTGCACGACGCGTTGGCCGACGTGGCCAGCAGTGGTTTTGCGGGCATCACCGACGAGGCCAGTGCCATGGAACGCTTGGGTTTGCAGCCGCGCTTGGTGGCGGGCTCGGCGCAAAATTTCAAGGTCACTTACCCGGCTGATTTTGCTTTGGCCGAAGCCATATTGAGGAGCCAACCATGAACATCCGCATTGGAGAGGGCTGGGACGTGCACGCCCTGGTGCCCGGGCGCAAGCTGATTTTGGGCGGTGTGCAGATCCCGCACAGCCTGGGTTTGTTGGGCCATTCAGACGCCGACGTGCTGCTGCACGCCATCACCGATGCGGTGTTGGGCGCAGCGGGGCTGGGCGACATTGGACGGCATTTCCCAGACACAGACGCGCAATTTAAGGGTGCGGACTCGTCGGTGCTGCTGCATGAGGCCATGCGCCGTGTGCGTGAGCGCGGTTGGGACCTGGTGAATGTGGACAGCACCATCGTGGCGCAGGCCCCCAAGCTCGCGCCGCACATGGGCGCAATCCACGCTGGGGTGGCCAAGGCCTTGGGGGTGGGGGTGGATCAGGTCAATGTCAAAGCCAAGACCGCCGAAAAACTCGGGCCCGTGGGCCAGGGCCAGAGCATCGAGGCCAGGGCCGTGGCGCTGCTGAGAAGGGCCTGATGAGGATGCGGATCCGAAAGCTTGCAGTCTGACGCCTGAAGCCCAACAGCGGGCGCGGCTCAGGCCTCGTTGTGGGCTTGCCGCAAGTTGATTCGAGCCATCAAGCCGCCCGTGCTGTTGTTCAAGACTGAAAACGTGCCGCCCATGCGCTGCACGGCGCGCTCGACAATCGCCAAGCCCAGCCCCGAACCGTTGGCCGATGTGCGGGCGGTGTCGCCCCGAAAAAACGGCTCGGTCAGGCGTTGCAGGTGCTCCGGCGAGACCCCCGGCCCTTCGTCACCCAGTTGCAGCAGCACCCAGCCGTTGAGCGCTTGGCATTCGATGTGGACGCGGCTGATGCCGTCCGAGGGGCTTTGGCCGTAGCGGCGGGCGTTTTCCAGCAAGTTGGAAATCACACGCCCCAGCTCCACCGCGTCGGCCTGCACTTGCAGGTCTTCGGGGACAGTCACCTTGATTTTCATGCGGGCCTGGTTTTTGAACGGGGTGATGCAGCGGCTCACCACCGCAGCCAGCAACACCGGCTCCAACGCCGTGTGCCCGGGTCGGGCGTAGTCCAAAAATTTGTCAATGATGTCGTCCAATTGGGCGATGTCGGCCACCATGGCCTCTTGGGCGGCGGTGTCGGGCACGCTCAACTCGGCTTCCAGCCGCAAACGTGCCAGCGGCGTGCGAAGGTCGTGCGAGATGCCCGCCAGCATGAGTTGGCGCTCTTGCTCGATTTTGGCCAAGCGCTTGGCCATGCGGTTGAACCCTTTGTTCACGGCCTTGATTTCGCGCGTGCTGACGTCTTCGTTCAGCAAGGCTTGCAAAAACTGGCCCTCGCGCACCCGCGCGGTGGCCTGTGCCAGGTTTTTGAGCGGGCGGTTGAGCAGCCCCGCGATCAGTGCCGCTCCCGTCAGCGACAAGGCCATGGCCAGCCCCAGCCAGACCAGCCAGGTTTCGTTGTCCATGGGGCGCAGGCGGTCGGGGTCCATTTGCAGCCAGTAGCTGTCGCGCTCGATTTGAAAACCCACCCACAGCCCGGTTTCATGGTTCACGCTGGAGGCGACCACGGTGCCTGGCCCCAAACGGTCGATCAAGGTGGCGGCCAGCTGGGTCTCTAGCGATGTCTCACCAAACGGCCGAATGTCGTCGTTGGGCTCTCGGATGGCCAGTTTCACGTCCTCTTCGTCGGCCAGGTTTTTGAGCAGTGAGACCCGGGCAATGGCGTCGGTGTGGATGAGCGCACTGCGCGTGAGGTTGACCACGGTGGCAATTTGGTTCGCATTGCGCAAAATGCGCGGCTCGTACTCTTGCGTGCGAAACAGCTGCAGCCAAGCCACGGTGCTGCACAAGATCAGCAGGCCCAGCAAGATGAAGGTGCGCCAAAACAAACTCAGCCCACGTTGGGGCTGAGTGCTGCTGGCAGGGGCATTTGGCATGGCCATCCGATGTCGGATCAGGCCGAGCCGTCGGGCACAAACACGTAGCCCGCGCCCCAAACGGTTTGGATGATGCGTGGCACGGCGGGGTCGGCCTCGATCATTTTGCGCAGGCGCGAAACCTGCACATCCAAGCTGCGGTCAAAGGGCTCGAACTCGCGACCACGGGCCAGTTGCGCCAATTTGTCGCGGCTGAGCGTTTGGCGTGGGTGGCGGGCCAGGGCTTTGAGCATGGCGAATTCACCGGTGGTCAGGGTGATTTCTTGGCCACTTTTGTGCAGGCTGCGGGCCCCGAGGTCGAACACGAAATTGCCAAAACGGATGACTTCTTGCTCGGCGCTTGGCGCTCCGGGCGCTTCTGCCACCGGGCGACGCCGCAGCACCGCTTGGATCCGGGCCAGCAATTCGCGCGGGTTGAAGGGTTTGCCCAGGTAGTCGTCAGCACCGATTTCCAAACCTTTGATGCGGTCCTCGTCCTCTACTTTGGCCGTCAACATGATGATCGGCGTGCGGTCGCCCTCGCTGCGCAAGCGCTTGCAGATGGCCAGGCCATCCTCGCCCGGCAGCATCAGGTCGAGCACCAACAAGTCAATCGTTTCGCGCTGCATGATGCGTTGCAGTGCGCGGCTGTCTTCGGCCAGCAACACATCAAAGCCTTGCTGCGACAGGTAGCGGCGCAGCAGGTCGCGGATGCGGGCGTCGTCGTCCACCACGACGATTTTGTCCAACCGTGCATTTGGTGCGTTCGTTGCGTTCGGTGCGGTCATGCGTGCCTCGGGATGGATTTACTGCGCCGCCCAGCCGCCGTCCATGTTCCAGGCCACGCCACGCACGTTGTTGCCCGCAGCCGAGCAAAAGAACACGGCCAACTCGCCCAGCTCTTCAGGCGTGGTGAATTGCATGGAGGGTTCTTTCTCGCCCAGCAGCACTTTTTTGGCGTCATCGTTGGACAGGCCCATGGCTTGCGCTTTGGCGTCCACCTGTTTTTGCACCAAGGGGGTCAGCACCCAGCCGGGGCAAATGGCGTTGCAGGTCACGCCCGTGGTGGCGTTTTCGAGCGCGGTGACTTTGGTCAGGCCCACCACGCCATGTTTGGCGGCCACATAAGCCGATTTTTCGGCCGAGCCGACCAAGCCGTGGACGGAGGCGACGTTGATGATGCGGCCCCAGTTGGCCGCTTTCATGGCGGGCAGCGCCAGTCGGGTGGCGTGAAAGGCGCTGGAGAGGTTGATGGCGATGATCGCGTCCCAGCGCTCAATGGGGAAGTCCTCGATCTTGGCCACATGCTGGATGCCGGCGTTGTTGACCAAGATGTCCACGCGGCCGAAGGTGTCGGCCGCAAAGGCCATCATCGCTTCGATGTCTGAAGACTTGCTCATGTCTGCGCCGTGGTAGGCCACTTTCACGCCCAGTGCGGCGATTTCGGACTTGGGGCCTTCGACGTCACCGAAACCGTTGAGCACGATGTTGGCACCTTGACGCGCCAGGGACTTGGCAATGCCCAGTCCGATGCCGCTGGTGGAGCCTGTGACGAGTGCCGTTTTGCCTTTGAGCATTTTTCTTTCTCCGGATGAATTACGATGATGAAAAACCCATTATGACCCGCCCCAAAGTCCTCTTTTTTTGGGGGCTGGGCCCGAATGTTTCTGATTGTGAGCTTTGCCATGCAGCAGCCCCGCCTTGAATTCGTGACCTGTACTCACCCAGAGGGGGCGCACCGCATGGCCTATTGGGCTTGGGGAGAGGCTGGGGCGTCGCAGCTTGTGGTGTGTGTGCATGGTTTGACGCGCCAAGGTCGCGACTTTGACCTGTTGGCGCGCGAATTGGTGGCGCGTGGGGGTGGACAGCTGCAGGTGATTTGTCCGGACGTGGCCGGTCGGGGCCAAAGCGAATGGCTGCCGCAGGCGGCGCTGTACCAGCTGCCGCA
>JAHECM010000068.1 GCA_024641725.1 Limnohabitans sp.
ACGCGTTCAACCAGACCATCATGGACTCGTTGACCCGCTACCACCGCATGCTGGGCCACAACACCGCTTGGATTCCGGGCACCGACCACGCGGGCATTGCCACGCAAATCGTGGTGGAGCGCCAGCTGCAGGCCAAAGGCATCAGCCGCCACGACATGGGCCCCACGCCCGCTGAGGCGCGCAAGAACTTTGTGAGCAAGGTGTGGGAGTGGAAAGAAGAGTCCGGCAGCACCATCACCCACCAAATGCGCCGCATGGGCGACAGCGTGGACTGGAGCCGCGAGTACTTCACGATGGACCCCAAACTGTCCAAAACCGTGACCGAAACCTTTGTGCAGCTCTACGAGCAAGGCCTGATTTACCGGGGCAAGCGCCTGGTCAACTGGGACCCGGTGCTGATGAGCGCGGTGTCGGACCTCGAAGTCGAGAGCGAGGATGAAGACGGCTCGATGTGGCACATCCGCTACGACTTGGCCGATGGCTCTGGCAGCCTCACCGTGGCCACCACCCGCCCCGAAACCCTGCTGGGCGACGTGGCCGTGATGGTGCACCCCGAAGACGAGCGCTACCAACACTTGATCGGCCAGCAGGTCAACTTGCCACTGTGCGACCGCACCATCCCCGTCATTGCGGACGACTACGTGGACAAAGCCTTTGGCACAGGCGTGGTCAAGGTCACGCCTGCGCACGACACCAACGACTACCAAGTTGGACAGCGCCACAAGTTGGACATGATCTGCGTGCTCAACCTTGACGCGACGATCAACACCAATGCGCCACAAAAATACCAAGGCCTCGACCGCTTCGTGGCCCGCAAGGCCGTGGTGGCCGACCTGGAAGAAGCAGGCCATTTGGTCGAAGTCAAGAAGCACAAACTCATGGTGCCGCGCTGCGCCCGCACCGGCCAAGTGATTGAGCCCATGCTCACCGACCAATGGTTTGTGGCCATGAACCAAGTGGGCCAAGGCGACGCCACCGGCAAGAGCATCGCCCAAAAAGCGATTGACGCCGTGCAGTCTGGCCAAGTGTCTTTCGTGCCCGAGAACTGGGTGAACACCTACAACCAGTGGATGAACAACATCCAAGACTGGTGCATCTCGCGCCAGCTCTGGTGGGGCCACCAGATCCCGGCTTGGTACGACGAAGACGGCAAGGTGTATGTGGCGCGCAACGAAGCCGAGGCGCAGGCCAAAGCGCCGGGCAAGACGCTCAAACGCGACGAGGACGTGCTGGACACTTGGTACTCCAGCGCACTGGTGCCCTTCAGCACCATGGGCTGGCCCGAAAAAACACAAGACTACGACCTGTACCTCCCCAGCAGCGTGCTGGTCACCGGCTACGACATCATCTTCTTCTGGGTCGCCCGAATGATCATGATGACCACGCACTTCACTGGGCGGGTTCCGTTCAAGCACGTCTACATCCACGGCTTGGTGCTTGACGCGCAAGGCAAGAAGATGAGCAAGTCCGAAGGCAACGTGCTGGACCCAGTCGACTTGATCGACGGCATCACGCTCGAGCCCCTGCTGGACAAGCGCACCCAAGGCCTGCGCAAGCCCGAGACTGCGCCCAAGGTGCGCAAGCAGACCGAAAAAGAATTCCCCGAAGGCATCCCGGCCTACGGCGCGGACGCGCTGCGCTTCACCTTTGCGGCGCTCGCCAGCCTGGGCCGCAGCATCAACTTTGACAGCAAGCGCTGCGAGGGCTACCGCAACTTTTGCAACAAACTCTGGAACGCCACCCGCTTTGTGCTGATGAACTGCGAAGGCCAAGACTGCGGCCTGATGGAACACACCAAAGCCGAATGCAGCACAGGCGGCAAGGCCCACGGCTACATGTCCTTCAGCCAAGCCGACCGCTGGATCAGCTCGCAGCTGCAACGCGTCGAGGCCGAAGTGGCCAAAGGCTTTGCCGAGTACCGCTTGGACAACGTGGCCAACACAATTTATGACTTTGTGTGGAACGAGTTCTGCGACTGGTACCTCGAAATCGCCAAGGTTCAGATCAACACCGGCAACGAGGCGCAGCAACGCGCCACCCGCCGCACGCTGATCCGCACACTCGAAACCATCATGCGCTTGGCGCACCCGATCATCCCCTTCATCACCGAAGAGCTTTGGCAAAAAGTGTCGGTGGTGGCGGGACGCCCTGGCGCGTCGGTCAGCATCGCGGCCTACCCCGTGAGCCAGCCCGAACGCATCGACACCGTCGCCGAAGCCCATGTGGCCAAGCTCAAAACCCTGGTGGACGCTTGCCGCAACTTGCGCGGCGAGATGAACGTCTCGCCCGCCACGCGCTTGCCCCTGTACGTGTTGGGCGACACCGCCTTCATGCACAGCGCAGCGCCCGTGTTGCAAGCGCTGGCCAAGCTCAGCGAGGTCAAGGTTTTTGAGAGCGAGGCCGAGTGGGCCGACGCCGCCCAAGCCGCGCCTGTGGCCGTGGTGGGCGAGGCGCGTTTGTGCTTGTTCATGCAAGTGGACGTGGCCGCCGAGAAAGTGCGTTTGGCCAAAGAGGTGACGCGCTTGGAACTCGAAATCGACAAAGCCGGTGCCAAGCTCAAGAACGAGGCTTTCGTGGCCAAAGCGCCGCCTGCCGTGATCGAAGAAGCCCAAAAACGTGTGGCCGACTTTGGGGCCACCCTCAGCAAGGTGAAAGCGCAACTGCTGCGCTTGGGCTGAACCTCCGATCCGTCTCCACACCAGGAACTGCCATGACTCAAATTGTTCGCAAAGCCGTTTTCCCCGTAGCCGGGCTGGGCACACGCTTTTTGCCCGCCACCAAAGCCGCGCCCAAAGAGATGCTGCCGGTGGTGGACAAGCCGCTGATCCAGTACGCGGTCGAAGAGGCGTATGCCGCCGGTGTGCGCCACATGATCTTTGTCACCGGGCGCAGCAAGCGGGCGATCGAGGACCACTTTGACACCGCCTACGAACTCGAAACCGAACTCGAAACCGCGCACAAGGACGAGCTGCTGGCGCTGGTGCGCTCGGTGCAGCCCGACGACATGGTTTGTGCCTATGTGCGCCAAAACCGCATGCTGGGCCTGGGCCACGCGGTGCTGTGCGCCGAGCCGCTGGTGGGCAACGAACCCTTTGCCGTGCTGCTGGCCGATGACCTGATGGTTGGCCCCCCAGGCGGCGCGTCGGTCATGAGCCAAATGGTGGCCGCGCACACGCAGCAGGGTCGCTCGATTTTGGCGGTACAAGAGGTGCCACTCGACCAAGTCAAGCGCTACGGCATCGTGGCCGGCGAGCCCGCTGGCCGCCAACTGATTCGGGTGGAGCAAATCGTCGAAAAACCCAGCCCGGACAAGGCCCCCTCGCGCATGGGGGTGGCTGGGCGCTACATCTTGACGCCGGGCATTTTTGACGAAATCCGCAACCAGCCCACCGGCGTGGGCGGCGAGATTCAACTGACCGATGCGATTGCGCGCCTGATGCAACGCGAGGCGGTCTATGCCTTCCAGTACGAAGGCAAGCGCTACGACTGCGGCAGCAAAGAAGGCTTTTTGGAGGCCACAGTGGAGCTGGCTTTGCAGCACCCCCAAGTGGGTGCGTCGTTCCGTGACTACCTCAAGGGTTTGAGCCTCTGAACCCCCATCGCGCGCAGGGCGCTGCTCCTACAGAAGACGGCTGCGCCCACAAGCTGTCCGTTTTCAGTAGGAGCCGCACCCCGTGCGCGATGGCGTGCTGTCCCTTCTAGATATCAGCGGCGCTTTAACCCAAACACCATGGCCGCCTCGGTCTTTTCTTGCAGCACCAGATCGTTGCCCGTTTGTTTGGCAAAGGCTTCAAAGTCGCGCCAAGCGCCGGGGTCGGTCGCCACCACTTTGAGCACCTGGCCGCTGTGCATATCGGTCAGTGCTTTTTTGGCTTTGAGGATGGGCAGGGGGCAGTTCAGGCCGCTGGTGTCGATTTCTTTGTCGAAATGCATGCCGTTCAATCTTGTGTGTCTGGGTTGAGTTGGCTTTGGGCTTCGCGGTCTGCCCAGCTCATGAAGGTCGGCTCGATGCCCTGCGTCTTGAGCCAGTCGCCCAACGCGTAACCCGTGCCCGCAGGCCAGCAGATCAGGTCTTTGAGGTCGAACATTTTGTATTCGGCCAACTCGGGCGACAGGCGCACCTCGCCTTGCGCCACCGCGTGGTAGGCGATGATGACCTGGTTCATGCGCTGGAAGTCGTACACGCCTACCAGTTGCAAGGCGCTGACGTCCAGGTTGGTTTCTTCTTTGATCTCGCGGCGGATGCCGTCTTCGGGCGTCTCAGCCGCCTCCATGAAGCCGGTGATCAGCGCAAAGCGCCGCCCCGGCCAGGCCGCGTTGCGCGCCAACAAGACCTGATCGCCCACCTGCACAATGCCCGCCAGCACCGGCGTGGGGTTGTTCCAGTGGGTGAAGTCGCAAGCGGTGCAGCGCAGGCGCATGACCTCGCCGCCGTCTTCGAGTTGGGTCAACCATGCCAAAGGGGTGGCGCATTGCGGGCAAAAACGGAATTCAGCCATGAGTGGGCATCCTGGGTTCAGGCGGGGAACACGCCGGTGGACAAGTAGCGATCACCACGATCGCAGACGATGAACACGATGGTCGCGTTTTGCACGGTTTTGGCAATCTCCTGCGCGACCCAGCAAGCGCCTGCGGCCGAGATGCCCGCAAAAATGCCCTCGGTGCGGGCCAGTTGGCGGCAGGTGTCTTCGGCGTCGCCTTGGCTCACATAGACCAGCTCATCCACCCCGGCTGGGTCGTAAATTTTGGGCAAATATTCTTGCGGCCACTTGCGGATGCCCGGAATGCGCGAGCCCTCGCTGGGCTGTGCACCGATCACGCGGATGGCCGGGTTCTTTTCTTTCAAAAAACGCGACACGCCGGTGATGGTGCCGGTGGTGCCCATGGCACTGACAAAGTGGGTGATTTGGCCGCCCGTTTGCGCCCAGATCTCGGGGCCGGTGGTTTCGTAGTGAATGCGCGGGTTGTCGGCATTGGCAAACTGGTCCAGGATGCGGCCTTTGCCCTGCGCAGCCATGTTGTCGGCCAAGTCGCGGGCGTATTCCATGCCGCCGCTTTTGGGCGTCAAGATCAGTTCTGCGCCAAAAGCCTTCATGGTCTGGGCGCGCTCGATCGACAGGTCCTCAGGCATGATCAAAATCATGCGGTAGCCCTTGATGGCAGCGGCCATGGCCAGCGCAATGCCGGTGTTGCCGGATGTCGCCTCAATCAGGGTGTCACCGGGCTTGATCTCGCCGCGCTCCTCGGCGCGCCGGATCATCGACAGCGCTGGGCGGTCTTTGACCGAGCCGGCCGGGTTGTTGCCTTCGAGCTTGCCCAAAATCACATTGCCTCGGGCGGCGTTGTCGGTGGCGCTCAGGCGCTGCAAGGCGACCAGCGGCGTTTGGCCAATCGCGTCTTCAATGGTGGGGTAAATCATGGCTGTACTTTGCCATAACTTGGACAGCCCTTCGGCCAGCCGGGCTCAGGTCTGAAACTGCCCCACCTCTTGGCGCGTTGCGTCTGCGATTTTGTTCAGCTCGGTGGCGGTGTAGGTCATTTCTTCGGCCGCCTGCGCATTGCTGAAGGCAATTTGCTCCAGGCTTTGCACGTTGGCCGTGATCTCTTCAATCGCGCCGCTTTGCTCTTCCAAGGCCGAGGCAATGCGCTGCAAGGTCTCGTTGGTCATGCTGGCGTCGGACTCGATCACCTGCATGTCGCGGCTGACCTCTTGCACCGTGACCATGGCCTCTTGGGCCTGTTTGACGGCTTGACGCACCAGGTCCGTGATTTCTTGCGAGCTGGTGGCGCTGCTGCTGGCCAAAGCGCCGACCTCGTTGGCCACCACGCTGAAGCCTTTGCCTTGCTCGCCTGCACGGGCCGCCTCGATGGCCGCGTTGAGCGACAACAAGTTGGTTTTGTAAGCGATTTTTTCGATCACGCTCGAAATGCCGTTGATCTTTTCTGAGCTGGCCGCGATGCTGGTCACCACCTGCACCATGTCCGCCATTTTTTGCATGCCGTCCTTGAGCGCCATCATGGAGCGCTGCGACTTTTCGCTGGCAATGGCGGTGTTGCGGGTCACATCGGCCACCGAGTCGGCCGCCAATTTGACGGCCATGGCCACCTGCGAAATCGCCGAGCGTTGTTGCTGGGCATTGTCTGAGATCTGACCCACCGCGCTGCTTGTCTGGCTCGAGGCCGCCGCCACTTGCTGTGCGTTGCCGCCAATCACACGGATCGCCTGGGCCAACGAGGTCAGCGACTGGTTCAAGTTGGTCTTGAGGACCGCCAAATCACCCTGGGCATGGGCCACCACCCGGCCTGACAGATTGCCTCTGGCGACATCGCCCATGACACCGCCGACATCGTTCATCATGAATTGCAGCGTTGCAATGGCCGCATTGGCTTGGTCCAAAGTGCGCTTGAACTCGCCTTGCACCACCGCCGACACCTGCACATCAAAGCGCCCTTGCGACAGTGCGTCCATGGCCTGGTTGATCGCGCCCATGGTCAGCTTCATGCTCTCAACGCTTTGGTTGATGGCCTGCTTCATGGCGTCCAAATCGCCCTTGAGTTGCAAGTTCACTGTCGTGCCAAAGTCCCCAGCGGCCATGGCTCGCACCGCCTGATTGACTTCATTGAGCGCACTTTGTTGAACGCCCATCATGTCGTTCAGGGCTTTGGCCGCTTGTCCCACCTCGTCTTGCCCAGAGACGGGCGCGCGCAAGCTGAAGTCCGAGCTGGTTTCCACACGCTTGATCGTGGCTTGCAGTTTGGACAAGGGCAGCACGATGGAGCGGGTGATGCCCAGGGCCAACACCATTGCCAACACCAGCGCCGCCAAAGAGGTCGCCAAGATGGTGTTCTCACCCAGCTGTGCAGACTCAGAGGCTTCAAGCGCAAATTCATCAATGGCCTGCAATTGCGTGAGCGCCAAGGCCTCTACGCTGCCCAAGTAATCGGCTTGCGCGGGCAGCAGGTTTTTGATCAGGTATTGACCGGCTTTGTCACTTTTGTTTTGCTGAATGAGGGCCAGCAATTGCGCCTCTTGTGTGCGAAAAACTTGTCGAGAAGCGACCAGTTTGGCCAGTGCCGCCTTGCCCACCTCGGTGTGAATGGTGGCCTGCAATTGGGTCAATGCCTTGTCGATCACGGGCACTGAGGCCTCCAACTTGGCCAACTCCGACTGCACGACTTCAGGGTCGGAATCGATCGCAATGATGGCCGTGCGCAAAGCGCGCGACTGGCGGTTGATCTCGTTTTCAATGGTGTGCGTCGCGTTGACTTTGACCAAGCGGTCGTGGACGATCACATCGGTGCTCTGATTGACCTTTTGCAGCTCCCAATAGCCCACCGCAGAAATGCCCAAAAGCAGCAAGATGATCAACGCGAAACCCAAGCCCAAGCGCAGGCCAATCGACATCTTTTGCAAACTCATGACTTCACTTCCAGATCAACAGATTTAATATTAAAACCATTTTATAGGAATGGATTATCAATAAAATTAAATTTTCGATGGCTGCTGTACTGTCCGCTTGCTGATGAATCGTCGTGCGCGCCAAGCCAGCAACAGCGCCAAAATGGCCGCGTACACCAGCACTTCCGTGAAGTTCTTTTTGCCTGCGCGCATCCACCAAAAGTGCAGCACGGCCAGCACGGCCACGGCGTAAACGCTGCGGTGCAAGGCCTGCCAGCGCCGCCCGCCCAGCCAGCGCATGGCGTGGTTGAACGAGGTCGCCGCCAGCGCCAGCAGCAGCACCAAGGCGGCAAATCCCACCAAAATGAAGGGCCGCTTGGCAATGTCTTGGGCGATGTCGGCCCACTCAAAACCCATGTCGAACCACGCGTAGCACAGCAAGTGCAGCGCCGCATAGCCAAACACCAGCAGGCCCAGCATGCGCCGAAAGCGGGCCAGCTCGGGCCAAGCCAAGGCCGTGCGCAGGGGCGTCACGGCCAGCACCACGCACAGGCTGCGC
>JAHECM010000079.1 GCA_024641725.1 Limnohabitans sp.
GGCGCGTCGGTGCTGTGCCAGTTGTCAAACGCGATGTGAAAGCCGTCCAAATACGGCTTGCGACCGGCGGCAATGTCGGCCACGAACTGCTGGGGCGTTTTGCCGGCCTTTTCGGCAGCGATCATGATGGGCGCGCCGTGCGTGTCGTCAGCACCCACAAAATTGACTTGGTGGCCCTGCATGCGCTGGAAGCGCACCCAAATGTCGGCCTGGATGTACTCCATGATGTGGCCGATGTGGAAGTTGCCGTTGGCGTAGGGCAGGGCGGTGGTGACGAAGAGTTGGCGCTGGGACATGGGGTCGGGACACGTTGGGGGCAAGTCCTCGATTTTAGGCGGTCTCAGAGGGGGATATTCTGGGGGTGACACTCTAGTTGGGGGCTGCTGGGTTCGGGGCGGTCCAGCCAAAGAAGCTGTGGATCTCGGCTTTTTGCGCTTGGGCATCGGCTTCGCCCAAAGCCATCAGCTCCCGGGTGTAGGCCGATTCAAACAGCAGATAACTCACCAGCGCCTGCCCTTGGCCCTGCTGCTGCGGGTTGGCACCCAAGGTGCGCAGCAGGCCTTTGACGGTCGGTGGCAAGGCGTCGGCGTGCTTGGCGGCGATCTCGTCCAGCCTTTGCGAGGGGGAGATCAGCAGCAGATCGACGGGGCGCAAATGGGTGCTGTCGCGTTTTTCGGCGGGGATCAATCGCAAAGTTTGGTTGATGCGCTGCATCCGCTCCACATCCACCGCCAGCGCGTCCAAAAAGATGCTGGACAGGGTGTGCCCAGCAATGTGGGCCAGCGAGGGGTAGGGTGGCGCTTCGGTGTGCATCTGGCGCGGCTCCAACATGCGCCCCGCCCCAACGACCAAAATCCGGTTTGCGCCCAAGTGGATGGCCGGAGAGATGGGCGCGGTTTGGCGCATGGAGCCGTCGCCAAAATAAGCCTGACCTTGCGGGCCTTGCAGGCAGACGGCCGGAAAGATGAATGGGATCGCCGCGCTGGCCAGCAGGTGCTGTTGGTGCAGTCGGCACTGTTGGGCCAGACGTTGGTTGCGGACCCAAGGCGAGACGGGTTCGTGGCTTTCGTAAAAGGTGACGTGCTCGCCAGACCCGTAACTGGACGCCGTGATGGCCAGGGCTTGCAGGTGGCCCGCCTCCAGCAAGCCCTGCAAGCGGCCAAAGTCAATGTGTTGGTGCAGCAAGTCGCTCAAGGGGTCGTTGTTGAGCAGGGACTTGGGGCGCAAGCGTTTTTGAGAAATCAGCCAGCCCAGCGACAACAGCGACAGCCATCGAGCGCCCGAGCTGACCATGTCCAAAATGTCGGAGCGGTACACCTGTTCGACGCGGAAGTTGCGCCAAACCTCGATCAGCTTGTCCATGGCCGCATCAAAGTTGTCAGCGCCACATGCCAGCACCGCGGCATTGATGGCCCCCGCCGAGGTGCCGCAGATGACCGGGAACGGGTTGCCAGTGTCGGC
This sequence comes from Limnohabitans sp., assembly GCA_024641725.1. Classification (GTDB taxonomy): domain Bacteria; phylum Pseudomonadota; class Gammaproteobacteria; order Burkholderiales; family Burkholderiaceae_C; genus Limnohabitans_A. The sequence goes on from JAHECM010000079.1 coordinate 1,462, forward strand.
CCCGGCCTGGCGCCGCATGCTTTGGATGGCGGCCAATACACCCACTTGGTAGGCGGCGCGGGCACCGCCGCCCGAGAGAATCAGTCCTGTGGTTTGCGTCATTGGCCCATGGTAGTGGGCTTTCAACCTTGAGGCATCAGGGGACACCCGAGCTTGGGTAGACTAAGCGTCCCTCAGATTCAGACCCCGCCATGGCCAGCCCAGAACAACTCCTCCAAGCCCTGCAAACGGTCATTGACCCGAACACGGGCACCGACTTTGTGTCGACCAAACAGCTCAAAAACCTCACCGTGGACGGTGAAAGTGTGTCGTTTGAGGTCGAGTTGGGCTACCCGGCCAAAAGCCAAATCCCGATGCTGCAAGCGGCGTTGGAGGCTGCTGCTCGGGGCGTGGCCGGTGTGTCCAAGGTGACTGCCCGTGTGCATTTCAAGGTGGTGGCGCACGCTGCCCAGCGCGGCGTGGCCCTGATGCCGCAGGTCAAAAACATCGTGGCCGTGGCGTCAGGCAAGGGCGGCGTGGGCAAAAGCACCACCGCAGCCAATCTGGCGCTGGCGCTGGCCGCCGAAGGGGCCCGCGTGGGCCTGCTGGACGCTGACATTTACGGCCCCAGCCAGCCCATGATGATGGGCATCACCGGCCGCCCCGAGAGCGCAGACGGCCAGACCATGGAGCCCATGGAGAACCACGGCGTGCAAGTCATGTCGATTGGCTTTTTGGTCAACCCCGACGACGCCATGATTTGGCGCGGCCCGATGGCCACCCAGGCGCTGGACCAGTTGCTGCGCCAAACCAACTGGAAAGACCTGGATTACTTGATCGTGGACATGCCGCCGGGCACCGGCGACATCCAACTGACCTTGTCGCAGCGCGTGCCCATGACGGGGGCGGTGATCGTCACCACCCCGCAAGACATTGCCCTGCTGGATGCCCGCAAAGGCGTGGCCATGTTCGACAAGGTGGGCGTGCCGATTTTGGGTTTGGTGGAAAACATGGCCGTGCATGTCTGCACGAACTGCGGGCATGTGGAGCACATTTTTGGCGAAGACGGCGGCAAGCGCTACGCTGCTGATAAAGGTCTGGACTACCTGGGCGCGCTGCCGCTGGACCTGCAAATTCGCCTGCAAGCCGACAACGGCAAGCCCACGGTGGTGTCCGATCCCGAGGGCGAAGTGGCCCAGATTTACAAGGCCGTGGCCCGCCAAGTGGCGGTCAAGATCGCAGCCAAGGCCAAGGATTTTTCGAGCAGATTTCCAACCATCACGGTCAGCAAAGGCACTTAACAACGGCACTTAGTTAAGTGCACTTGAGCCGAGTGCAAGCTGGCCGAGCCAGTGACGACTTCAACGACACAGGGGCCCACGGGCCCCTGTTGTCTTGCTGCGTGGCTGGCAGGCCTCAGACTTTGAACTTCTCCACCTCACGGCGGGTGCCGTCGGCGATTTTGGACAACTCGATCACGGTGGCCGTGATCTCTTCGCTGGCCGCCGCATTGGACTCGGCGATCTTGTTCAAGTTGTTCACGTTGGCGTTGATTTCTTGCACCGCAAAGCTTTGCTGTTCCAGCGCAGCGGAGATGCGTTGCATCATGCCGTCGGCCTCGTTGGCACCCGCCTCGATGCGCTCCATGTCGCGGCTGACTTCTTGCACGGTCTCCACGGCGCGACGCGCTTCGGTCACGGCTTGCTGCACCAGTTGGGCGATTTCTTGGGTGCTTTGCGCGCTGTTGGCGGCCAGCTTGCCGACCTCTTCGGCCACGACGGAGAAGCCCTTGCCGTGCTCGCCTGCGCGGGCGGCTTCGATGGCGGCGTTCAAGGACAACAAGTTGGTCTTGTTGGCAATGCCCTCAATCACCTCGGTGATTTTGTTGATTTTTTCAGAGTTGGACGCGATGCCGTTGACCACCTCGACCATGGTGGCCATTTTGTCTTTGCCAGCGCGCACGATGCTGACCGATTCCTGCGAGCGTGCGCTGGCAGTTTCTGTGTTTTTGGACACATCGCTGACCGACACGGCAGTTTCGCGCACCGCGTTGGCCAGTTGGCCGATGGCGTGCATTTGGTTTTGAGCGCCGTCGCTGATTTGGCTGATGGCTTGGCTGGTTTCGTTGGCTGCAGCAGCCACATGGCGCGTGTTGCTGTTGATCACGTTCATGCTCTCGCTCAGGGCGTCCAGTGAGCGGTTGACGTTGTCTTTGAGGGTGGCCAGATCGCCACGGCCATCGGCCTGAATGCGTCCGCTCAAATCGCCTTGGGCCACTGCGGTCATGACGCGGCCCACGTCGTCCAGCAGGGACTGCATGGCTTGCATGGCGCTGTCCACCGAGGCGCGCAAGTCGCCCTTGACTTGGGCAGACATGCGTTGGTCAAAGTTGCCGTTGTACAAAGCGCGCATCACGTCTTGCAGGGCTTTCATGGTCACGTCCACGCTTTGCGCGCTGGCGTTGACGGCCGCCTTCATGATGCCCAGATCCCCTTTGAGGTCGGCGTGCACGCGCTGGCTGAAGTCGCCAGCGGCAATGGCTTCGACCACCGAGTTGACTTCGCTCACGGCCACCTGTTGGGCCGACATCAGTTGGTTGAACGCCAGTGCGGTTTGGCCCACCTCGTCTTGCGAGCGCACGTCCAGGCGGCGCGAGAAGTCAGAGGTTTTCTCCACCGACACCACCATGGCGCGCAGGCTCTCCAGTGGCCGTGTGATGCTCAGGATTTGCCAGCGGATGACGACCACAATGGCCAACATGGCGATCAAGACCATGGCGCCCAATTGGCTGGCCAGCGACCAAAAATGCTGGTCCACGTCGTCGATGTAAATGCCCGAACCCACCACCCAGTTCCAAGGTTCGAATTTTTTCACGTAGGAGAGTTTTTCAAACAACTCGTCGGTGGTACCTCCACCGGCCTTGGGTTTGGGCCAGTTGTAGGTCACAAAGCCGTGGCCTGCGGCGTTCACAACCTCATTGAACGCCACAAACAGGTTCTTCTTGCCGTCGGTGTGCTGTACCGCGCCGTCGCTGCCCGCTTGCAAAGTTGTGGCGCAATTGAAGTTGGCCGCATCCAGCACTTTACCGTCCAGCGCGGGCACGGTGGGGTGCATCAGCATCTTGGGAACGGGGCTGCTCAGGTCATGCAGCCAGAAGTATTCTTTCTTCTCGTAGCGCATGCCCTTGAGCGCCTGCATGGCGGCTGCCTGCGCGTCAGCGGTGTTCATGGCCCCCGAAGTCTCTAGGCTGTGAAAGTGCGCCACCACCGCGTGGCCGGTTTCAACCAAGTGGCGCGTTTTGATCTTGCGGTCTTCCAGCATAGACGAGCGCTGCAAAAACAGCGCCAACAGACTGACCACCAACAGACCCACAAAGGTCACCAGACCCCCGACCATCAAACGTGTTTTGACTTGCATTGACCCACCTTGTTGACTCACTCATATTTGAGAGATTTGCTTTATTTTAGGGTTTATACCGATTAAATTGATCAAAAATATTGAATTCAGCTCACAAAACCCGGTGAACGGGGCGTTTTGGGCGGCTCATTGGGCTTTGTTTTCCAGCTCGCGCAGGCGAAAGCGCTGGATTTTGCCGGTGGCTGTCTTGGGCAGTTCGGCCAAAAACTCGACGAAGCGCGGGTACTTGTAGGGCGCCAAGCGTTCCTTCACAAAGGCTTTGACCTCTTCTTGCGTCAGGCTTTGCCCCGCCTTGAGCACGATGAAGGCCTTGGTCTTGGTCAGCCCGTCGCTGTCTTCTTTGCCGATCACCGCCGCTTCCAAAATGGCGGGGTGCTGCACCAGCGTGGCCTCGACCTCGAAGGGCGAGACATAAATGCCGCTGACTTTGAGCATGTCGTCGTTGCGCCCGGCGTAGGTGTAGTAGCCGTCCACGTCTCGGGTGTATTTGTCACCGCTCTTGGTCCACACCCCTTGAAAGGTGTCGCGCGTTTTGTCGCGGTTGTTCCAGTACATCAGGGCACTGCTGGGCCCTTGGATGTACAAGTCGCCAATTTCGTCGTGGCCCGTGATCACGCTGCCGTCTTCGTTGCGCAGTTGCAGTTCGTAGCCGGGCACCGCTTTGCCGGTGGTGCCGTAGCGCACGTCGCCGGGGCGGTTGGACAAAAACACGTGCAGCATTTCGGTGGAGCCGATGCCGTCGATGACTTCGCAGCCAAAGTGGGCGCTCCAGCGCTCGGCGATGTCGCGGGGCAGTGCCTCACCTGCCGACGAGCACAGGCGCAATGCGACCTGGCTTTGGGCGGGCAGATCGGGGCTGGCCAGCATGCCGCCGTAGCCGGTGGGCGCGCCGTAAAACACGGTGGGCTGCAGGTCGACCAAGCGCTTGAAGGTGGCTTGCGGGGTGGGGCGCTCGGCCATCAGCACCACCGTCGCACCGACGCTCAGCGGGAATGTGAGCGCATTGCCCAGTCCGTAGGCAAAGAACAGTTTGGCGGCGGAGAACACCACATCGCTTTCGCGCAGTTCGAGCACACCCTTGCCATACAGTTCAGCGGTCCAGTACAAGTTGCCCTGGCTGTGCACCGTGCCCTTGGGTTTGCCGGTGGAGCCCGACGAATACAGCCAGAAAGCCGGTTCATCGGCCAGGGTGAGCGTCGGAACGCTGGGCTGACCTTGGGCAATCAAGTCCGCCATCGTGTGTTGGCCCGCGCTCAGTGCTGCTGTGGGGCGCGACACCACCACCTGCTGCACCTCGGTGTTGGTTTGGTCAAGCGCGGCCTGCAAAGTGGGCAGCAAAGCGCCCGACACCAGCGCGGCTTGGGCGCGGCTGTTGCTCAGCATGAAGGCGTAGTCTTCGGCCGTGAGCAAGGTGTTCACGGCGACAGGCACCACGCCTGCATACAGTGAGCCCAGAAAAGCGACCACCCAATCGCTGCTGTCTTGCATGAGCAAGAGCACGCGCTCCTCGCGTTTGAGGCCCATCGCTTTCAAGCCCCCGGCAAAGCGGCGCACTTGGTCGGCCAGCTGGCCGTAAGTGAGCGTGCCCACATCGTCGATCAGCGCGACTTTGTCGGGACGCTGGGCGTTGCTGGCGATCAGGTGCTGGGCAAAATTGAAGTCGGTGCTTGGGGCATTCACGGGTAGCGTCATGCTTGTCTCCTTGGAGCTAGGTATTTTTTAAGTGCGTGGATTTTGCAAATCTTCTGTAGGCGCCGTGCCCCCGTGGCGATGCGCCTGCTGGCGCGTTGTCGCAGCGAGTGCGCGGCGTCTACAAAAGCGTTCAGAGCGCCAGTTTGCCGCCTTGTGCGGCCAGCGCGTCCAGCGCCAGGCTGCTGCCTTGCACCGCACTGCGACGGTGGTAGAAGTTCAGGGCGCGCAAGCCGCCCAGCTCTTCGCCACCACCGGCGCGGCCAGGGCCGCCGTGCAGGCTCATGGGCATCACGTTGCCGTGGCCGCTGTGCAGCGCCGCCACGTCGGGCGAGATGGCGTGCACACGGCCATGGCTGCTGGCCAGCGCGATAGAGGCTTGCGCTGTGAAGGCCGGGTCTTCGCTGTACACCGAGCACACCAGCGAGCCTTCGCCCCGGCGGATCATGGCGTAGGCCTCTTCGAGGCTGTCGTAGGGCATGAGGGTGGACACCGGGCCGAACACCTCGACCGCGTGCAGCACTTGGGCCGTCATGGGCGACTCGGTGCCCAGCAGCACCGGGGCCACGCAGGCGCTGCTGGCATCGGCGTCCACCAGGCCTGCGGCGCTGCCGTCAAACAGCACTGTGGCTTCGGTTTTGAGTTGGGCGAGACCTGTCAGCACGCTTTGCTTTTGCTCTTGGCTGACCAGCGCGCCCATGCGCACGGTCTCGTTACGCGGGTTGCCCACCGTGGTTTTGGCCAGGCGCGCGCCAATGGCGGCTGCGGCGGCTTGGTAGAGGGCACGCGGCACAAAAATGCGGCGAATCGCCGTGCACTTTTGCCCCGATTTGACCGTCATCTCCCGGGCCACTTCGGCCACCAGCAGTTTGAAGGCTTCGCTGTCCGCGGTGGCTACGGGCGAGAGCAGGGCGCTGTTGAGGCTGTCGGCCTCGATGTTGCAGCGCACCGACAGCTCGGTCACGGCGCGGTGGCTGCGGATGATCTTGCCCGTCTCGGCCGAGCCGGTGAAGCTGACCACGTCAAAGGGCTGCAGCTGGTCCATCAGGCCTGCCGACGAGCCGCAAATGACCGACAGCGCGCCCACGGGCAGCACGCCTGCGTCCACCACATCTTGGACCATGCGTTGCGTGAGCCAAGCGGTGGCGGTGGCGGGCTTGATGATGACGGGCACGCCCGACAGCAGGGCCGGGGCGGCTTTTTCCCACAGGCCCCAGCTCGGGAAATTGAAGGCGTTGATGAACAGCGCCACGCCGTGTGTGGGCACCTGGATGTGCTGGGTCTGGAAAGCCGGGTCTTTGGCCATGCGGATGCGCTCGCCGTCCAGCAGCAGCTTGGCCTCGCCCAGGGCCGC
>JAHECM010000093.1 GCA_024641725.1 Limnohabitans sp.
CCCACCTCTTTGGGCAGGCTTTTGAGTGCGGCGGCGGCTTCTTTGTCGCTGTAACCCAGCGCCAGCAACGCTTGCTGGATGTCGCTTTGCGCATCGCTGGTGCTCACGGCAAACAAACCGCCCAAATCACCACCCAACTTGCCTTTGAGCTCGAGCAGCAAGCGTTCGGCGGTTTTTTTGCCGATCCCCGGCACTTTGACCAAGCGGCCTGCCTCCTGACTGGTGATGGCCTGGGCCAAATCGGCCACGCTCATGCCCGACAGCACACTCAGGGCCGTGCGCGGGCCAACGCCCGAAATTTTGATGAGCTGGCGAAACGCCTCACGCTCAGCCGCCGTGGCAAAGCCATAGAGGATTTGCGCATCTTCTCGCACCACAAAGTGCGTCAGCAGGCTGACTTTTTCGCCGGTGGCGGGCAGGTTGTAGAACGTGCTCATGGGGACATTCACCTCATAGCCCACACCGTGACAGTCCACGATGACTTCGGGCGGGTTCTTGTCGCTGAGGGTGCCGGTGAGTTTGCCGATCATGGGGTGCAGGCTTTACAGGTTGATTTTCGCCACAGGGCATGGGGCGCTAAACTTGCAGCGCCCCTTGGTCAACCGCAGATTATCAACTTGATCGTCAGACACACCTTCACCCCGCACAACAACACCCGCTTGTCGCACCTGTGCGGCCCGATGGATGCGCACTTGCGCAGCATCGAGGCGGGCTTGCAGGTGAGCATCGCCCACCGCCACGAGCAGTTCAAGGTGGACGGCCCCAAAGCCCATGCGCAGCAGGCCATGGAGCTGCTGCAAGCCTTGTACGAGATGGCCGAGCGCCCGATTGCCGCCGACACCTTGCAACTGATGATGGCCGGTGACGGCGAGAACGCTGGCACACAGCCCCCTTTGCAAACCCGCCGCACGGACTTGAAGGCCCGCACCCCCACGCAAGCGGACTACCTGGACTGCATTGCCAGCCACGACATCACCTTTGGCATTGGCCCGGCGGGCACGGGCAAAACCTACTTGGCCGTGGCGGCCGCGGTGGACGCGCTGGAGCGCTCGAGCGTGCAGCGCATTGTGCTGACCCGCCCAGCGGTGGAAGCCGGTGAGCGCTTGGGCTTTTTGCCGGGCGACCTGTCGCAAAAGGTGGACCCGTACCTGCGCCCGCTGTACGACGCCCTGTACGACCTGATGGGCTACGACAAGGTGCAAAAAGCTTTTGAGCGCAATGCACTGGAGATCGCCCCACTGGCCTTCATGCGCGGGCGCACCCTGAACAACGCTTTCGTCATCTTGGACGAAGCGCAAAACACCTCGGTCGAGCAGATGAAGATGTTCCTGACCCGCATCGGCTTTGGGGCCAAGGCGGTGATCACCGGCGACGTGAGCCAAATCGACCTGCCCAAAGGGCAACTCTCGGGTCTGATCGACGCAGAACGCGTCTTAAAGCGCGTCAAGGGCATCGCCATGACCCGCTTCACCAGCGCCGACGTGGTGCGCCACCCGCTGGTGGCCCGCATCGTGGACGCCTACGACGCTCAAGGCAGCGCGGCCCTGCGGGCAGGGGGCAACGCCCGACGCAAACCCTTGCCCACCGACGATTGACCTTTCGACAAACACCCATGGCCCTGCAAAAACTCCAGCTCTCTCTGCAATTTGGCGACATTCCCTATGCCGCCCGCCACCGCGCAGCGCTCCCCCGCCATGCCGTGGCCCGCGCCATTCGGCATGCCTTGGCGGACGACGCCGAGATCACGGTGCGCATCGTGGACGAAGCAGAAGGCCGCGCACTGAATTTGGCTTACCGCAAGAAGGATTACGCCACCAACGTGCTGACCTTTGACTACGAGCAAGAGCCCATGGTGATGGCTGATTTGGTCTTGTGTGCCCCGGTGGTGGCGCGCGAAGCCAAAGAGCAAGGCAAAACGCTGGCCACCCATTACGCGCACCTGCTGGTGCACGGCACCTTGCACGCGCAGGGCTGGGACCACGAAACCAGCACCGCCGATGCCGAGGAGATGGAGGCCTATGAGGTGGCCATTTTGGCGGGCTTGGGCTTGAAGAACCCTTACCTTTGAGTGTTTGAGGCTCTGGGATTTGCCGACGGCAGTGGGGAGACCTCGAATGGGGTGGGGCCGGGTTCCTCATGACGGGGTACCGAAAATCGTCACCCGGCCCCACCCCATTCGAGGCCGTGATGCGGTTTTCAACCCACTGTTCGCAGAGTTTTTGTCAATCCTGAGGCAAGGGCTTGAACCAAAAACCACTCGTTAACAACGCGTCTCTCGCCAAACTGACCACCCAGGTGTGTGAGGGGATGCGGCGGGTGACGATTTTCGGTACCCCGTCATGAGGAACCCGCCGCATCCCCTCACACACCGTCCAAGCCAAGGGCAAAGACGTCAGAGCAGTCGCACCTTCACACTCTTGCCCTTGATCTTGCCGCGCGAGAGTTGCGCTGTCACGGTGGCGGCCAGCTCGGACTGCACCGCCACATAGGTCGAAAACTCGTTCACATTGATCTTGCCAACCTGCTCACGGGTCAGCTGGCATTCACCGGCCAGCGCGCCCATCACGTCACCGGCGCGGATTTTTTCTTTGCGGCCACCCACAATTTGCAGGGTGCGCATGGGCGGCAGCAGGCGGCCACCGGCGCTGGGCTTGAAGCTGTCCAGCGGCTGCCACTGTGACTCGCGGCCTTGCATGACTTCGATTTTCCCGACCGAGCCCATCTCGTCCATGCTGGCCAGCGTGATGGCCAGACCCTCGGCATCGCCCCGGCCGGTGCGGCCAATGCGGTGGATGTGGATTTCTGCGTCGGGCGTCACGTCCACGTTGATGACGGCTTCCAGACCCTCCACGTCCAGCCCACGCGAGGCGACGTCGGTGGCCACCAGCACCGAGCAGCTGCGGTTGGCAAACTGCACCAGCACCTGGTCGCGCTCGCGCTGCTCCAGCTCACCAAACAGGGCCAGCGCCATGTAGCCCTGCGCTTGCAGCACGGCCACCAAGTCGCGGCATTGCTGTTTGGTGTTGCAAAACGCCAGCGTGCGCTCGGGCCTGAAATGCGCCAGCAGGCTGGACACTGCATGCAGCCGCTCGCTTTCGGCCACTTGAATGAAGATTTGGCGAATTTTGTGCGCGCTGTGCTGCGCCTGGACCTTCACGGTCTGCGGGTTGCGCATGAACTGGGCCGCCAGTTTGGCGATGCCCTCGGGGTAGGTGGCCGAAAACAGCAAAGTTTGGCGGTCTTTGGCGCACTGGCGCACCACCTTGGCGATGTCGTCAAAAAAGCCCATGTCCAGCATGCGGTCGGCTTCATCCAGCACCAGCGTTCTCACGTCGGCCAAGCTGAGCGAGCCGCGCTCCAGGTGGTCCAAAATGCGGCCGGGCGTGCCCACCACCACGTCGGCGCCGTGCTCCAGGCTCACGGTCTGGCCGCGCAGGGCCACACCGCCGCACAGGGTGACCACTTTGACGTTTTGGCGGGCGCGGGCCAGGCGGCGGATTTCCAGCGTGACCTGGTCGGCCAGCTCGCGTGTGGGGCACAGCACCACGGCTTGCACCGGCGCGCTGGGCGAGCCTGCGCTGTGCAAGCGCTCGATCAGGGGCAGGCCAAACGCGGCGGTTTTGCCGCTGCCGGTGCTGGCCTGGGCGATCAGGTCTTGCCCGGCCAAAGTCAAGGGCAAGCTGGCCGCCTGGATCGGCGTCATCTGGGTGTAGCCCAGTTGTTCGAGGTTGTGGAGGGTGGCAGGAGAAAGGGAGAGTTGGGCAAAACGATCAGTCATACCTCGATTATCCGTTGCGCCCCACCGCGGTGAAGGCGCTGCACCCACAAAGGGCATTCAAACTGTTGTGGGAGCCCTGCCCCCGGGGCGATGGGTTCCGCCCCAAAAGCCACTCAAGCCGTCATGCGCATCGGGATGGTGATGGGGCCGTCGTTGACGAGCGCCACCTGCATGTCGGCGGCAAACCGGCCCGTTTGCACCACCGGGTGTGCGGCGCGTGCTTGGCTCACAAAGTGCGCGTACAGGCGGCGGCCCTCGTCGGGCGCTGCGGCCTGGGTGAAGCTGGGGCGGTTGCCACCCGAAACATCCGCAGCCAGTGTGAACTGGCTCACCACCAACAAACCACCGGCAACGTCTTGCACGCTCAGGTTCATCTTGCCTTTATGTGGACGACCACATAACTTCTCTTATGTGGCGCCGGAATTTATGTGTTGCTGAGCATGCCACTCACCATCATGGCGGTATGTACGCGGCGAATTGACACCACATAACTTTCGAAGTGTGCTGCAGGTCTTACTTCAAGGAGACCTGCCATGTTCGAAGAGTTATTCACGGCACCATTCACACGGCAACGCCATCGCAATGCAGCCTTATTGCAAGAGAGGCTGTCCTTTTTGCAAAGCTTTCGTGAGGTGGGCGCTGCGCGCCACACCTTGAGGCAGAAGGCCGAGCGGTTGCTGTGCTTTGTCAGCCACGCTCCCGCGCCATTACCCGAACGAATGAACGATGCGCAGCTGCAGCGTCTAGTCGGGAGCATTTGGAAGTCAACGCTTGCCGTTGCGTACCGTCGCCGGATTGAGCTCGATGCGAAGCGTTGGTTCGAATTCCTGGGCTGGTGGCACGAGTCTGAGGTCAAGCCCATCGACCCTGCGCTCGGCCGATTCATCGACTGGATGCGCCACGAACGGGGATTGAGCGCCAACACCATTGCCAGTTGGACGCGCTGGACAGCCCATTTCTTGTGCTGGTGTCAGTCGCAAACCTTGACGCTCGGTTTTCTGCAACCCCAACACATAGATGCCTACCTGGCCACCTACCAGGCCCGTGGCTGGAATCGCCGTTCAGTCGGCTTCATCGTGGCCATGATGCGGGTGTTTTTGCGCCAAGCGGCTAGCCGTGGCGAGTGTGCCGCCACGCTGGCTGGCTCCATCTTCGGGCCCAGAGTCTATTCGCTCGAAGGGATTCCTGCATCCTTGAGTTGGGATGAAGTGCAACGGGTACTGGCCACCGCCAACGGCAGCAGCGAACAAGACATCCGGGACCGGGCCATCCTCATGCTCATGGCCATCTATGGCTTGCGCCGTGGCGAGATCGTGGCCTTGCGTCTCGACCAGATTGACTGGTCTGGACAGCAGCTGCACATCTGGCGGCTCAAGCGTCACCAGCCCCAGGTCTACCCTCTGGTCCCTGCCGTGGCCCAAGCACTGGCACGGTACATAGATCAGGCTCGTCCTGCTGTGGCAGACCCTGCTGTCTTCATCACCCTCAAGGCGCCGCGCAAGTCCATGCCACCCCAGACGCTGTACGAGCTTGTACGCCAGCGATTGCGCTCTATCGGCATTGACCGACCCAAGATGGGGCCTCATGCCTTGCGCCATGCCTGCGCCAGTCGCATGTTGGCTCAGGGGCTCAGCCTCAAGGAGATCGGCGATCACCTCGGACACAGCAGCACACAGGCCACCACGGCGTACACCAAGGTGGACATGGCCGCCTTACGCGCCGTAGCCGCTTTCGATCTGGGAGGCGTGCAATGAGGACCGCTGATGTCATTGCCGCCTACTTGGCCGTGCGCCGCGCCCAAGGCGTGCAACTGCGCTCATCCGAACGCGTTCTTTATCGGCTTGCTCGCCAGACGGACAACGGCGAGTTCGATGCCATCACGGCAGAGCAAATCTCCCAGTTTTTGCACGGCCCAGGCGATCTGAGTAGCACCTGGAAGGGCAAGCACGGGATGCTCAACAGCTTCTACCGTTTTGCCATCTCCAGAGGCTTGGCAAGGTGCAACCCCTTGCCAACGATTGCACCGCAACTGCCACCGGCCCATCCCGCATACATCTACACCACCCAGGAGGTTCAACGTCTGGTGGATACGGCAGCAAAGCAGGGCAACACCAAGAGCCCGTTGAAGGGTGAGACCTATCGTTTGCTGATTTTGTTGATGTACGGCGCCGCACTGCGGGTGAGCGAGGCCATGGGTCTGCAGTTGCGCGATGTGGATCTGCAGGCCAGTACCTTGCTGATTCGCGAGACCAAGTTTTACAAGACACGTTGGGTACCCATGGGCCCTCGCTTGCGGGATGAGGTGGCCCGCTACCTGGCCAAACGCACCGCTTTGCTCACAGCAAAGGGCGACGAGTCGACCCTGCTGTGTTCGCGAACTGGCCACCACCTGTGGTACCAAGATGTGGTGACGCTGTTTCAGCACATCAGAAGTGAGGCAGGCATTGGCATTCCGCCCGGTGCCACGCGCCCGCCTCGGATGCACGACTTGCGCCATACAGCCGCTATGCACCGGCTGGTCAGCTGGTACAAGCTAGGACTCGATGTCAACAAGCTCCTGCCTCAACTCTCCACCTACATGGGTCACAACGGTGTAGCTTCCACGCAGCGCTACCTGCACATGACCCCGGATTTGCTGGCACAGGCAAGCCAGCGCTTTGCGGTCTTCGCAGGCCAGGGAGATCATCATGCGCAATCGTGATTTGCTGGGGCCGTGGGTGCGGCGGTTCCTGCTCGAACATATCGTGGCCGAACGCAACCTGGCACGCAACACCCAAATCAGCTACCGGGACACCCTGACTCTGTTGCTGCCCTTCGCCGCACAGCAAGCCAGCTGTTCAGTCGACAAGCTGGCCGTCAATGGGATCGCTGCGCCGGCGGTGCGGGCGTTTCTGGCGCACCTGGAGCATGACCGGAAGTGCTCAATCGTCACGCGCAACCAGCGGCTGGCCGCTATCCATGCCATGGCCCGCTTCATTGGTAGAAAAGCCCCGGAGCACCTGGGTTGGTGCACCGAGATCATGACCATTCCGTTTAAGAAGAGTGCCAAGCGACTGATCGGTTACCTGGACAAGGCCGAGATGGATGCGTTGCTGGCCGTGCCCGACCCGCAGACGCGGCTGGGGTTTCGGGACCACGCCATGTTGCTGTTCATGTACAACAGTGGCGCCCGAGCGGACGAAGTCGCCAATTTGAGGGTCAACCAGTTGCAGCTGGGCACATCCCCATCTGTACGGATCGTGGGCAAAGGCAACAAAACGCGTGTCTGCCCGTTGTGGGAGCGTACAGCGCAAGCTCTGCGCACCCTGACAGATGGAGGCCAGCCTGATACGCCGGTGTTTCGGGGCCGTACAGGCGAGGCCATGACCCGCTTTGGCGTCCACCGCGTCGTGACTGACTGCGGCAGACAAGCAAAAGTCGGCTTGCCATCTCTGCAGGGCAAACGGGTCAGCCCCCACAACATCCGGCATACCACCGCCGTGCACCTGCTGCGCGCCGGGGTAGACATCAACACCATACGGGCGTGGCTCGGTCATGTTTCTCTGGATACGACGCATGTATATGCCGAAGTTGACCTGGAGATGAAGGCCAAGGCGTTGGCTGCGGTGGAATTACCCTCAATGAATCTGCCAGATGGCCAGAACCAGCTGCCGTCGCTTATGGCGTTCATGAAAGGGTTGTAGGTCAAAACTTATGTGATGCTGGCCGTGACAGGCCGACCCAAATCAGGGCCTCAATGCGGTCAGCAACACATAAATTCCGGCGCCACATAATGGCCTGCGTCGTCACCAAAGATGCGCAGCTTGAGGATTTTGGCCAGCAGCTTGTCGGCCACGGCGTCGGTATCGCCTTTTTCGGCACACAGCAAGACCAACAAGCCTGCCCCGATTTGCCCGATCACTTCGCCATCGACAGTGACCCTGGCTTCGCTCACGCGCTGCAACACAGCGATCATGCCGGGTCCTTGGGGTCGTCGAAGTGCGCTTCCACGTCTCGGGGCAGCAATTGGATGGTGGCGCGCAAGCCCGGCACCGCCGCCATC
>JAHECM010000097.1 GCA_024641725.1 Limnohabitans sp.
GACCAGGTCGCCTGGATCGCCAACCATGCCGAAGACCAAGCGCTGTGCTTTGACATGAGCTTTTTGCCCATCGTCCAAGCGGTTCACGCCAAATGCAGCACCGTCAAGCAGTGGATCGCGCTGTGTGACGCCGACACATTGCCTGCGGACACCGGCATCCCAGGGCTGGTGAGCTACGAAGCTTGGATGGGCCAGCAGCCCACCGCCTACACCTGGCCGCAACTGGACGAAAACTCGGCCTGCACCCTGTGCTACACCAGCGGCACCACGGGCAACCCCAAGGGCGCGCTGTACAGCCACCGCTCCACCGTGTTGCACGCTTACGCCGCCGCTTTGCCTGACGTGATGTGCATTTCGGCGCGCGACGCCATCTTGCCGGTGGTGCCCATGTTCCACGTCAACGCCTGGGGCATCCCGTATGGCGCGGCCATGACGGGCGCCAAGTTGGTGTTTCCTGGCCCGGCGCTGGACGGCAAATCGGTGTACGAGCTGATCGAGTCCGAAGGCGTGACCTTTGCCGCTGGCGTGCCCACCGTCTGGCAAATGATGCTGGGCCACATGAAGCCCGCAGGCCTGAAATTCAGCCAGCTCAAGCGCACCGTGATCGGTGGCTCCGCCTGCCCACCGGCCATGATCACCGCCTTTCGCGAAGACTACGGTGTGGACGTGCTGCACGCCTGGGGCATGACCGAGCTGAGCCCCCTGGGCACCTTGTGCACGCTCAAAAACAAACACCTGCAATTGCCCGCCGAGGCGCAGATGAAGATCCGCATGAAGCAAGGCCGCTGCATCTTTGGCATCGACATGAAGATCGTGAATGCCCAGGGACAAGCACTGCCCCACGACGGCCAAGCCGCGGGCGACTTGTTGGTCAAGGGCCCGTGGGTGATTGCCAATTACTTCAAAGGCGAGGGCGGAGACCCGCTGGTGGACGGCTGGTTCCCCACCGGCGACGTGGCCACCATTGACGCCGATGGTTTCATGCAAATCACCGACCGCAGCAAGGACGTGATCAAGTCCGGCGGCGAGTGGATCAGCTCGATTGACGTGGAAAACGTGGCCATGGCCCACCCCGCCGTGGCCATGGCCGCTTGCGTGGGCATCTTTCACCCCAAGTGGGACGAGCGGCCCATCGTCTGCGTGGTCAAAAAGCCGGACGCCGAAGTCACTCGCGATGAATTGATCCAGTTCTACGAGGGCAAGACTGCCAAATGGCAGATTCCAGACGATGTGGTGTTTGTCGAGGCCATCCCCATCGGGGCCACCGGCAAGATGCTCAAAACCAAATTGCGCGAGCAATTGGCCGGGTACAAGTTGCCCGGTTTGTGATGCACCGGCTGTCATCCGCGCGCGCAGCAAGTCGCGCGGGTGATAAGCCTTAGGTGCAAACCCCGAGCCCATTGGGCAGGTCAAGCGGTTACGCTGACCCCCGTTCTGATTCACAACGCAGGAGACCTAGAATGAAATTCACCACCCGACTGATTGCCGCGGCCGCTTTGACCACTTGCGCTTTTGGCGCGTATGCCCAAAAAGGCGAGACCGTCAAGATCGCCTGGATCGACCCCCTGTCTGGCCTGATGGCTCCCGTGGGCAGCAACCAGCTCAAGAGCTTTCAGTTTTTTGCCGAAAAATTCAGCAAAACCAACCCCGCAGGCGTCAAGTTTGAAGTCATCGGCATCGACAACAAACTCAGCCCCGCAGAGAGCCTTAACGCGCTCAAAGCCGCCATGGACCAAGGCGTGCGCTACATCACACAGGGCAATGGCTCGTCGGTGGCCGGTGCCCTGATCGAAGCGGTCAACAAACACAACGAACGCAATCCAGGCAAGGAAATCATCTTCCTGAACCACTCTGCGGTGGACCCGGACTTCACCAACAGCAAGTGCAGCTACTGGCACTTCCGCTTTGACGCAGACACCTCGATGAAGATCGAAGCCATGACCACCTTCATGGCCGAGCAAAAGGACATCAAGAAGGTCTATTTGTTCAACCAGAACTATTCGCACGGTCAGCAAGTGGCCAAGTTCGCCAAAGAAAACCTGGCCCGCAAGCGCGCCGACATCCAGATCGTGGGCGAAGACCTGCACCCCTTGGCACAGGTGCGCGACTTCTCGCCCTACATCGCCAAGATCAAAGCCTCGGGCGCTGACACCGTGATCACCGGCAACTGGGGTTCTGACCTGGCTTTGCTCGTCAAAGCGGCCAACGAAGGCGGCTACAACGGCAAGTTCTACACCTACTACACCGGCGTGACCGGCACGCCCACAGCGCTGGGTCAAGGCGGTGCGGGCCGCGTCTTCCAAATCGCATACAACCACTACAACATGGGTGGCGACGTTGGCAAGTGGATGGCGGAGTTCAAGACCAAGTTCAATGACGACTTCTACACCGGCTCGGTGATCTCGATCTTCAACATTCTGGGTGAGTCCATGGCCAAGGCCAAGTCGACAGACCCGGTCAAAGTGGCTGCGGCCATGGAAGGCATCACTTTCAAGAACTTCAACGGCGAAGTGCAGATGCGCAAAACCGACCACCAGTTGCAGCAACCGCTGTACATGACCGTGTGGCAAAAGGCCGACAAGAAGTACCCCTACAGCCCCGAGAACACCGGCATGACGCTGGCCCCGGTCAAGGAGTTCCCTTCTTACGTGTCCAGCACGCCTACCAGCTGCCAGATGAAGCGCCCAGGCTGATCAATGCCTGAGACTTTGGCCAGGGCTGACCTCAGCCCCTGGCCAAGGCCAGTCACCGTCAGCGCCTTAGGCCCAAGGGCCCGATATGCCTCCTTGGTGTCGGGCCCTTCGTTTTGCTGACCAGGACTTGATCTCTTCCATCCCAACTCGATTTCGTTTGAGGCCACTTGGCCTGGAAAGTTTGTATTTATGGAGTTTCTCATCATCTCCATGCTCAACGGCCTGAGTTATGGCTTGTTGCTTTTCATGCTCAGCTCAGGCTTGACCCTGATTTTCAGCATGATGGGCGTGCTCAACTTCGCGCACGCCAGCTTTTACATGATCGGTGCTTACATCGGTTACTCGCTCAGTGGTTTGATCGGCTTTTGGCCCTCGCTGGTCATTGCGCCTTTGGCGGTGGGCGCGATTGGTGCGCTGTTTGAGCGCATCAGCCTGCGCAAGGTCCACCCCTATGGCCACGTGCCTGAATTGCTGGTCACGTTTGGCTTGTCCTACATCGTGATCGAGTTGGTGCAGCTCATTTGGGGCCGCACCGCCGTCGAATTCACCCCGCCCGAGCTGCTGCGCAGCGCAGCGTTCACGCTCATCAACCACTCGGTGGATGGCCTGCGCTTGGTCTGGGGCGCAGCGCCTGCCGAGTTGTGCAGCGCCGCCGACGCGGCGGTGCGTGTGATTTGTTCGCCTTTTCCTGCAACCCGCGCGTTCATGATGCTGATCGCTTTGCTGATGCTGGTCTCGCTGTGGTTGTTGCTCACCCGCACCCGCATTGGCCTGGTGATTCAGGCGGCTTTGACGCACCCAGAAATGGCAGAGTCCTTGGGCCACAACGTGCCCCGCGTGTTCATGCTGGTGTTTGGCGCTGGCACGGGCCTGGCCGGGCTGGCGGGCGTGATTGGCGGCAGCACTTTTGTGACGGAGCCGGCCATGGCCGCCACGGTGGGTTCGGTCATTTTTGTGGTGGTGGTGGTGGGGGGTATGGGCTCTTTGTCTGGGGCTTTTCTCGCGTCCATCTTGATCGGCGTGATCCAGACGTTTGCGGTGGCCATTGACTACTCGTTCTTGACGCTGGCCAAAGACATGGGCTGGGCCCTGTCGGCTGCGGCCCAAGACAACTCGTTTGCCAAACTCACCGTGTCGCAGGTGGCGCCCATCTTGCCGTATCTGTTCTTGGTGCTCATCCTCATCTTCCGGCCCAAGGGTCTTTTGGGCACTCGCGAGGGTTAAGACATGGCTGCTGTTTACAAATTCAAACCTTACAACGTCGGCCGCTGGGTCATCTGGAGCCTGTTCGCGCTGGTGTTGTTGCTGGCGCCACTGGTGTTCACCAGCAACTTGTCCACCACCATGCTGGCGCAGATGGGCATCGCCATCATCGCCTGCCTGTCCTACAACATGTTGCTGGGGCAGGGCGGCATGCTCAGTTTTGGCCATGCGGTTTACACCGGCCTGGGTTCTTACATGGCCATGCACGCGCTCAACGCCGTGAGTGCGGGGCAGCTGGGCATCCCGGTCACCTTGCTGCCCCTGGTGGGCGGTGTGGCAGGCATGGGCTTTGCCGTGCTGCTGGGCTATGTGACCACCAAAAAAGCCGGCACGCCCTTTGCCATGATCACCATGGGCGTGGCCGAGCTGGTGTTTGCCATGTCGCTCATGTTTTCGGAGTTCTTTGGTGGGGAGGCGGGCGTCTCGGGCAACCGGGTGGCTGGCCAGCCCTTCATGGGCATCAACTTCGGGGCGCAAATCCAGATTTACTACCTGATCGCGGCTTACACCTTTGTGTGCGTGGCCCTCATGTACGCCTTCACCCAAACGCCCCTGGGGCGCATGCTCAACGCCGTGCGCGACAACCCCGAGCGGGTCGAGTTCATTGGGTACAACACGCAGCGGGTTCGCTACTTTGCCTTCATCATTGCGGGCTTTTTTGCTGGCATTGCGGGCGGTTTGGGTGCACTCAACTTTGAAATCGTCACTGCCGAAGTGGTGGGGGCTGGGCGCTCTGGGGCGTATTTGCTGTTCACCTTTTTGGGGGGAGCGACCTTCTTTTTTGGCCCCATTTTGGGGGCCATCTTGATGATCATCGCCTTTGTACTGCTGTCCGAGTTGACCAAAGCCTGGCTGCTGTACCTGGGCTTGGTGTTCTTGTTCATGGTCATGTATGCACCCGGCGGCATCGCCAGCTTGATCATGATGAACCTGCGCGTGGCCAAGTTTGGCAAGTTGCGCCAAATCTGGACCAGCTACCTGGGCCTGGGCATGACGGCGTTGGTCATGCTGGCCGGAGCCGGGGCCATGATCGAGATGGTCTACCACCTGCAACTGAACTCGGCCTTGGGCGACATCGTCAAATTCATGGGGGTGCCGCTCAACGCCAAGAGCCTGGACAGTTGGGTGGGCGCGGCCTTTGTCATGCTCACCGGGCTGGGCCTGTTTGAGCTGGCCCGCCGCCAATACTTGTCCGAATGGGGCGAAATTCAGACCGAGATTGAAAAAGACATCAAGCGCCGGGAGACCGCAGTATGAGCACCTACGCCCTTGAACTCAAAGACCTTCGCAAAAATTTTGGCAAGACCGAAATCATACGAGGGGTCAACCTGGCCGTGCAAACCGGCGAACGTGTGGCTGTCATTGGCCCCAACGGCGCAGGCAAATCCACGCTGTTCAACCTGATCAGCGGTCGCTTTGGTCCGACCAGCGGCGACATTTTGCTCAACGGGCAGCGCATCCAGCACAAAACGCCCTACGAGATCAACCGCATGGGGCTCTCGCGCAGCTTCCAGATCACCAACATCTTCCCCAAGTTGAGCGTGTTCGAGAACCTGCGCTGTGCCGTGCTCTGGAGCTTGGGCTACAAATACACCTTCTTCAAGTTCCTCTCAGGGCTCACAGACGCCAACGAACGCGCCGATCAACTCATGGAGATGATTCGCTTGGACAAAAAGCGCGACACCCTGGCCATGAACCTGACCTACGCCGAGCAACGGGCGTTGGAGATTGGCGTCACCATCGCAGGCGGCTCCAACGTGATCTTGCTGGACGAACCCACCGCAGGCATGAGCAAGAGCGAAACCTCGCGCTTCATTCACCTGATCAAAGAAGTCACCGTGGGCAAAACCTTGCTGACGGTGGAGCACGACATGGGCGTGGTGTTTGGCTTGGCCGACAAAATCGCGGTGGTGGTCTATGGCGAAGTCATCGCTTTTGACACGCCCGAGGCCGTGCGCTCCAACGCCAAAGTGCAAGAGGCCTATTTGGGCTCATCGGTCGCTGACAGCCAAGCAGGAGGGCACTGAGATGCTCAAAGTAGACAACCTCCACGCCTATTACGGCAAAAGCCATGTGCTGCATGGCGTCAATTTTTCGGTGGGCGAGGGCGAAATCGTGGCGCTGCTCGGGCGCAACGGTTCAGGCCGATCCACCACGGCCAAAGCCGTCATGGGCTTGGTGGACTGCCAAGGCAGCATCGACTGGAAGGGCGGGGCCATTCAGGGCAAAAAGGCTTATGAAGTGGCGCATTTGGGCATTGGTTATGTGCCTGAAAACCGAGATATTTTCCCTAAGCTCACGGTGCACCAAAACCTGCAGCTCGGCCAAAAAGGCACAGGCAAAGGCTCGCGCTGGTCGTTTGATGACATGTACGCCATGTTCCCGCGCCTCAAAGAACGCGAGCACACCGAGGCGGGCGTGCTCTCGGGCGGTGAGCAACAAATGCTAACGCTGTGCCGCACCCTCATGGGCGACCCCGACCTCATCATCATTGACGAGCCTACCGAAGGCTTGGCCCCCAAAATTGTGGAGCTGGTGGGCCAGTACTTGCAGCAACTCAAGGCCCGAGGCATTTCGGTCCTGTTGATCGAGCAAAAGCTCACGATCGCCATGAACATCTCTGACCGCGCCTTGGTCATGGGACACGGCTCCATCGTGTTTGACGGCACCCCTGACGAGCTGCGCGCCAACACCTACATTCGCAAGGAGTGGCTGGAAGTTTGAGCCCAGCGGCTTTGTCGCCTAAGGGTCTTTACTGAGGGCTTTGGCCCTTGCAGAGACCTCTTGTTATGGTAAAAACGAACGGTCGTTCTTTTTTCTAATTCTTCACCCCAAGGAACTGCAGCATGACAGCTGAATACAAAGTCCACGGCGACGTGGCGGTCATCACCCTGATGAACCCGCCCGTCAACGGCCTGGGCCTGGCCACGCGCCAAGGCATCACCAACGGCCTGGAGCAGGCCAACAACGACGCAGCCGTCAAAGCCATCGTCATCACCGGTGGTGGCAAGGCCTTTTCTGGCGGCGCCGACATCAAAGAATTCGGCTCCCCCAAGGCGCTGCAAGAACCCAATTTGCTGAGCGTCATCCGCGCTTGCGAGAACTCGACCAAGCCCGTGGTCGCGGCCATTCACTCGGTCGCCATGGGCGGCGGCTTGGAGTTGGCCCTGGGCTGCCACTACCGCATCGCGGCCCCCGGCACCAGCATTGCGCTGCCCGAAGTCAAACTGGGCTTGATTCCCGGCGCGGGTGGCACTCAGCGCCTGCCACGCGTCATTGGCGTCGAAGCGGCACTCAACATGATCGTCAGCGGCGAAGCCATCAAGAGCGAGATGCTGGCCATGCTGCCCGGCCAAAAGCTGTTTGATGCGATGGCCAAGTCGGCTGAATCGTTGCCCGAAGAAGCGCTGGCCCTGGCCCGCAAAGTGGCCGCCCAGCACGCCGACGGCAGCCCGCTGCCCCTGGTGCGCAACCTGCCATGCAAGCACCCCCTGGGTGATGCCTACTTCGGCTTCACACGCAACATGGTCAAGGGCATGGCCAAAAACCTGCCTGCACCGCTCAAGTGTGTGGACGCCGTCGAGGCCGCCACCAAGAAGAAATTCGACGACGGCATGGCCTTCGAGCGTGACATCTTCATCAACCTGATGTGGACGCCCGAGTGCCGTTCACTGCGCCACATTTTTGTGGCCGACCGTGCGGCCAGCAAGATCCCCGACGTGCCCGAAGACACGCCCAAGCGCGACATCAAGGCTGTGGCCGTCATTGGCGCAGGCACCATGGGCGGCGGCATTTCCATGAACTTCTTGAACGCGGGCATCCCGGTCAAGATGCTGGAGATGAAGCAAGA
>JAHECM010000099.1 GCA_024641725.1 Limnohabitans sp.
TACTGGGAGAACGGTTTCCGCAACCTGACCAACAGCAAGCGCCCCGTGACCAAACTGGAAGACTTTGAAGGCGTGAAAGTTCGCGTCATGCAAAACAACATCTTCCTGGACACCTTCAAGACCCTGGGCACCAACGCCGTGCCCATGGCGTTTCCTGAGGTGTTCACCGCGCTCGAGACCAAAACCATTGACGGCCAAGAGAACCCCTTCGTGACCATTGAAACCTCCAAGTTCAATGAAGTGCAAAAGTACCTGAGCGTGACGCGCCACGCCTACACACCGTTCCTGATTTTGTACAGCAAGAAGCTGTGGGACCAACTGAGCCCCCAAGAGCAAGGCCTGTTGCGTGAAGCCGCTGCCGAAGGTCAAAAAGTGGAACGCGCTGCCAACCGCGCCTTGAACGAAAAATCGCTGGCCACTTTGAAGACCAAGGGCATGCAGGTCAACGAAGTCAGCGCAGCCGAGCAAAACCGCATCCGCGCCAAAGTCGCTTCGGTGTATGACAAGCACAAAGACTCGATCGGCGCCGATGCCATCAAGGTGGTGCAAGACGAGCTGAAAAAAGCACGCGGCGGTTAAGCTGCTGCTGTCAGCCCCACGGCCAAAAGCTGTGGGGCTTTTTTAACGTCTGAAATGTGAGCGACCATGAAAATCACCCAACTTGAAACCATTCGCCTGGAGGAGTTTCCCAACATCATCTGGGTGCGCTTGCACACCGACGAGGGCTTGGTGGGGCTGGGCGAGACGTTCATGGGCGCGCAAGCGGTGGAGGCTTATTTGCACGAATGGGTGGCCCCCAAATTGATGGGCCAAGACCCCTTGGCCATCGAGTCAAGATTGCGCGACATCACCGGCTATTTGGGCTGGCGCGGCTCCGGTGTGGAGACGCGAGGCAACTCGGCGGTGGACATCGCGCTGTGGGACATTTTTGGCAAAGCCGCAGGCATGCCGGTCTACACCGCTTTGGGCGGCAAGAGCCGCGAGGAGATCCGGGTGTACAACACCTGCGCGGGTTACCAATACATCCGCAGCAACGTCAACCAGACCAGCAGCAACTGGGGCTTGGGGCAGGGCGCGGGGCCTTATGAAGACCTGCAAGGCTTTTTGCACCGAGCCGATGAGCTGGCCGAGTCGCTGCTGAGCGAGGGCATCACCGGCATGAAGATCTGGCCCTTTGACATGGCGGCAGAAAAGTCGCACGGCCAATACATCAGCCCGCAAGACCTGAACACGGCGCTGGAGCCGTTTCGCAAGATCCGCAAGGCGGTGGGCGACAAGATGGACATCATGGTCGAGTTCCACAGTCTGTGGCGTTTGCCCATGGCGCAAAAGATTGCACGCGCGCTGCAGGAGTTCGACACCTTCTGGCACGAAGACGCGATCCGCATGGACAGCCTGGACCTGCTCAAGCAGTACGCGGGGGACTGCAAGGCGCTGATTTGTGCCAGCGAAACGCTGAGCTACAAGTGGGGCTTCAAAGATTATTTGCAGACCGGTGTGGGGGGCGTGGCCATGCTCGATTTGAGCTGGTGCGGTGGCCTGACCGAAGCGCGCAAGATTGCCGCCATGGCCGACGCTTGGCAGCTGCCCGTGGCCCCGCACGACTGCACCGGGCCGGTGGTGTGGGCGGCGTCCACGCACTTGTCGCTGCACGCGCCCAATGCGCTGATTCAAGAAAGTGTGCGGGCTTTTTACACCGGTTGGTACAAAGAGCTGGTGACCGAATTGCCGCAGGTGAAAAACGGCATGATCAGTCTGAACGACAAGCCCGGCCTGGGCCTGGAGTTGCTGCCCGACCTGCACCAACGCGCCGACGCCGTGGTGCGCGTCAGCCGCTGAACGGACACTGAACGGCCACTGGACTGCCACCTCGCTGCGCTCCTCGCAGTGACGAAATTTGTCATTGCGAGCGAAGCGCGGCAATCCAGGGCGTTCAGGCCGTCCAGCGCGTGTGGAACTTACCGGGTCGGTCGGTGCGTTGGTAGGTGTGGGCCCCAAAGTAGTCGCGTTGGGCTTGCAGCAAGTTGGCGGGCAGGCGCGCGGAGCGGTAGGCGTCGTAGTAGCTCAGGGCGCTCATGAAGGCGGGCGCGGGCACGCCATGCAGCGCGGCCATGGACACGACTTCGCGCAGGGCTTGCTGGCTGTCGGCCATGACGCGGCCAAAGTGCGGGTCCAGCATCAAGTTGGCCAGAGGTTGTGCCTGGCTGTGTGCTTGCGCAAAGGCGCGGCGCATGTCTTCGAGCAGGTGGGCGCGGATGATGCAGCCCGCACGCCAGACCGAAGCCACGGTGTCCAGGCGCAGCTGCCAGCTGTGCTCTCGGTCGGCGGCTTGCAGCAAGGCAAAGCCTTGCGCATAGGCGCAAATTTTGGCGGCCAGCAAGGCGCGCTGGATTTGCGCCAGCACCGCGCTGCGTTCGTCGGCCGATGAGCTGGACAAGGCTTGCGGCCCACTCAGCACTTGGGCGGCGTGCACCCGCTCGGGTTTTAAGGCACTGACGGTGCGGGCAAACACGGCATCGGCAATGGTGGGGGCGGTGACGCCCATGTCCAGCGCGATTTGGCTGGTCCATTTGCCGGTGCCTTTTTGTTCGGCGGTGTCCAAGATCAGGTCCACCAGCGCTTGGCCGGTTTCGGGGTCTTGGTGCGCCAAGATGTCGGCGGTGATGCCGATCAGGTAGCTGCCCAATTCGCCTTGGTTCCATTCGCGGAACACGGCGCTCATGTCGGTGGCGCTCATGCCCAGCAGCTGCTTCATGAGCCAGTAGGCTTCGCAGATGATTTGCATGTCGGCGTATTCGATGCCGTTGTGCACCATCTTGACAAAATGGCCTGCGCCGCCGGGGCCCATCCATTCGCAGCAGGGCTGGCCGTCGTCGGTTTTGGCGGCAATGGCTTGCAGCATGGGCTGCACCAGCGGCCAGGCTTGCGCGGAGCCGCCGGGCATGAGGGCGGGGCCGCGCAGTGCGCCTTCTTCGCCACCGCTGACGCCCGTGCCCACGTACAAAATGCCGGTGCCCTGCAGCGATTGCAGGCGGCGTTGGGTGTCGGTGTAGAGGGTGTTGCCGCCGTCGATCACGACGTCGCCCGCTTGCAGCAGGGGCACGAGTTCGGCCAGCACGGCGTCCACGGCAGCGCCCGCGGGCACCATCATGAGCACGCGGCGCGGGCTGTGCAAGCTGCCCACCAGCTCGGCCAAAGTGGCCGCGGCATGGGCCCGCAGCCCATGTGTGCGCTGGCCAAAGCTGGCCCGCTTGGCGCTGTCGGTGTCAAAACCGCAGACAGAAAATCCGTTGCGTTCAAAGTTCAGGGCCAGGTTTTCACCCATGACCCCCAGGCCAATCAGGCCCAAGACCATCGCACTGCTCATAGCTTGTGTCTCAGCCCCGGCCCACATATGGCATGTTGGTGGCCATCACGGTGGTGAACAAGATGTTGGCCGACAAGGGCAAACGCGCCATGGTCATGAAGGTCTCGACCACAGCGCTCATGTCCATGCGCGGTTCGGGCTGGATGCTGCCGTCCGCTTGCGCCACGCCTTTGGCCATGCGCTCGGTCATGTCGGACGCCACGTTGCCGATGTCGATCTGGCCGCAGGCGATGTTGAACGCCCGGCCATCGAGCGCGGTTGCGCGGGTCAAACCCGCAACGGCGTGTTTGGTGGCGGTGTAGGCGATGGAGCCGTAGCGCGGCACATGCGCCGAGATGGAGCCGTTGTTGATGATGCGGCCGCCCTGTGGGCTTTGCGCTTGCATCAGCTTGAAGGCGTGCGACAGGCAGTAAAAAGCGCCGTTGAGGTTGACGTCCACCATGCGGCGCCAGTCCTCACCGCTCACCTCGCCGGGCAGCGTGGTGGGCAAGGAAATGCCGGCGTTGTTGAAGATCAGGTCGAGGCGACCGAACTGGGCGCGCACTTGCTCAAACAGGGCTTTGACCTGGGCTTCTTGGGACACGTCGGTGGGCATGGCCACGCCGTTGGCGGCGTTGGGGCCTGCTTTGGCGATGGTGCTTTGCAGCGCATCGGCGCGGCGGCCCACCAGCACCACGTGCCAGCCTTCTTGGAGCAAGGCGAGGGCGCAGGCTTGGCCAATGCCGGAGCTGGCACCGGTGACGAGAGCAACTTTGTTCATGGCAGTTTCAGGTGTGAGGTTGGGAAAAAATTCAGACCGCGCCGGCAAACGCGATTTGCACTTTGAGCGACTGGCTCTTGTCGGCGGCCAGGTCAAAGGCTTCGATGGCGCGCGCCACCGGCAAGATGCCGGTGATGACGGGCTTGCCGTTGATGAGGCCTTCGTTCAAAAAGCGCACAGCGGTGGCGAATTCGGCATGAAAGCGGAAGGTGCCGCGCAGATCCACTTCTTTGGCCACCACCTGGGTCATGGGCAGGCTGATGTCACCCCCCATGCCCACGGTGATCAGCACGCCACGCGGCACGATCACGTCCAGGCCTGCGCGCAGTGCGGCTTCGCTGCCCGAGGCCTCAAACACGGCGTCGAATTGGCCTTTGTCCACCTTGTATTTGTCCAGCGCATCGGCCTGGGTTTTGAGGTTGATGGTTTCGTCCGCGCCCATCTCGCGGGCGCATTTCAGGGGCAAGTCGGCGATGTCGGCGGCCACAATGCGGGCCGCCCCGGCGCGGCGCAGCGCTCCGATCAAGAGCGAACCAATCGGGCCACAGCCGGTGACCAGCACCTGCTTGCCCAGCACGCTGCCAGCGCGCTGGATGGCGTGCAGGCCCACCGACAAGGGTTCGGCCAATGCCGCCTCAGACAGGCTCAGGTGGTCGGCGATGGGGTGGGCTTGGTAGCCCTCGATGATGATTTGTTCGCTGAACGCACCCTGGATGTGCGGAAAGGGCATGGCGCTGCCATAAAAGCGCATGTTCAGGCAGTGGTTGTGTTGGCCCGCTTGGCAAAAGCGGCACTGGCCGCAGGGGCGCGATGGCGAGATGGCGATGCGCTGGCCTTGGGGCACACCGCTGACGCCTGCACCCATGCCGTCCACCACGCCCGAGACTTCGTGCCCCAGCGCAATGGGTTGCTTGATGCGCACGGTGCCAAAGCCGCCGTGTTGGTAGTAATGCAGGTCGGAGCCGCAAATGCCACCGAAGGCCACGTTCACACGCAGCTGGTGCTCGCCCAGGGGGGGCAGTTCGGTGTCTTCGATGCGCAGGTCTTTGGCCGAGTGGCAGATGACAGATTTCATGGTGCGAATTTTAAAAAATAAACGATCAAAGGGTGGCGGTGACGCCGCCGTCCACGTAGAGGATATGGCCATTGACGAAGCGCGAAGCGTCTGAGGCCAAAAACACAGCGGCCCCGCCCAAGTCTTGCACATCGCCCCAACGGCGGCTGGGGGTGCGGCCCACCAGCCAGCTGCTGAAGGCCGGGTCATCGACCAGCTTTTGGTTGAGTTCGGTCTTGAAGTAGCCCGGGCCAATGCCGTTCACATTGATGCCGAACTGGCCCCAGTCGATGGCCATGCCCTTGGTCAGCATTTTCACCGCACCCTTGGTGGCGGTGTAGGGTGCAATGCCGGGGCGGCCCAACTCGCTTTGCACCGAACAAATGTTGATGATTTTGCCTTGGCCGCGTGGGATCATTTTTTTGGCCACCGCTTGGCCCACAAAGTACACGCTGTCCAAGTTGGTCTTCATGATCGTGTGCCAGTCGGCGTCTTGGTACTCGTGCAGCGGGCCTCTGATTTGCATGCCCGCGTTGTTGACCAAAATGTCGATCGGGCCTTCGGCCTCGATCTGCTCGACCGCGGCGCGCACGCTGTCCGCGTCGGTCACGTCAAACACCACCGTGCTGACCGACAGGCCTTGCGCTTGCAAGCCCTGTGCGGCCGCGCTGACCTTGCTGGCGGTGCGCCCGTTCAAAACGACATGCGCGCCCGCCTGGGCCAGTGCCTCGGCCAGCGCCAGGCCAATGCCCGCCGATGAACCGGTGATCAGGGCACGGCGGCCCGAGAGATTGAAGGTGTCTAAAACGTTCATCGCGCCATCATCCATTTGAGGGGCAGCATCACCAGTTCTGGGAATGCGATCAGCAAACCCATCACCACCACTTGCGAGAGCAAGAAAGGCATCACGCCTTTGATGACCTCGTGCATGGGGATGCGGCCCACGCCGCACACCACATTGAGCACCGTGCCCACAGGCGGGGTAAGGAGGCCGATGGCGTTGTTGATGATGAACATCACGCCAAAGTACACCGGGTCAATGCCCGCTTGCTTGACCAGCGGCATCAGCACAGGGGTGAGGATCAGCACGGTGGGTGCAAAGTCCAGCGCCGTGCCCACCACCAGCACCATGAGCATCAGCATGACCATCATCAAGGTGGGGTTGCCCATGAAGGGGCTGAGCAATTCCACGATCTGGGCCGGGATGTTGGCCACAGTGATCAGCCAAGCACTGACCAGCGCCGCAGCCACCAAGAACATGACCACCGAGGAGGTTTTGGCGGCCGCCAAAATGATGCCGTACAGGTCTTTGAACTTGACTTCGCGGTAAATGAACAAGCCCACCAGCAGCGAATACACCACGGCCACCACGGCGGCCTCGGTGGGGGTGAAGACACCCATTTTCATGCCACCGATGATGGTGACGGCCAGCAGATACGACCAGAAGGCGTCCACGGTGACGCGGATTTTTTCTTTCATGGGCACGCGGGGGCTGACCTTGACATTGTCTTTGCGCGCCACGATCCACCAGGTCACGATCAGGGCCAGGCCCATCAAGATGCCCGGGAAGATGCCGGCCATGAACAGCTTGGAGATGGAGACCCCACCGATCACGCCAAACAAGATGAAGCCGATGGACGGTGGAATGACCGGAGCGATGATGCCGCCCGCTGCGATCAGGCCCGCCGAGCGGTCCATGCGGTAACCGGCGTCGCGCATCATGGGCATGAGCACGGCGGCCAGCGCGGCGGTGTCGGCCACGGCCGAGCCCGACAAACTGGCCATGATGATGGCGGCAAACACCGCCACATACCCCAAGCCACCTTGAAAGTGGCCGACCCACACCAGGGCCGAATTGACAATGCGTCGGCTCATGCCACCCGCGTTCATCAGCTCCCCGGCCAGCATGAAAAAGGGCACCGCCATGAGCGGGAAGTTGTCCGCGCCGTTGATCAGGTTTTGTGACACGATTTGCGTGTCAAAGTTGTCCATGTGCAGCATCAAGGTCACACCGGAGACCACCAAAGAAAACGCCAAGGGCATGCCCAAGGCCATGGCGGCGAGCAAGGAGGCGACAAAAATAAAGACGGTCATTTCGCTTCTCCGGGGGCCGCGTGCATGTGGGGCGAGGCTTCTTCTTCCGAGTCTTGCACCTGGATCAGGTCGGCTTCATTGAACTCGCCTTTGGCCAGTTTCACCAATTTTCCGATGATCATCAGGCCCATGGCCACGCTGGTGATGTAGCCCACACCATAGACCCAGCTCATGGGCAATTCGGTCACGGCAGACAGAGTGGTGGCGTTGATGCCGTGCTGTTTGTAGGTGCCGTAAAACATCAGGGCGCAGCAGCCCAGCATCATCAGGTTGGACAAAGCGAACGCGATCTTTTTGCCGCGCAAGCTCAGCATGCGCACCACCGAGTCCAGGCCCAGGTGGGCGTTGTCTCGCATGGTGACGATGGCACCCAAGAAGGTGATCCAGATAAACAAAAACCGTGACAACTCTTCCGAGCTGATGATGCCGTCGTTGAAGCCGTAGCGCAGCACCACGTTGCCAAACACCATGATGACCATGGCGGACAGCATGATGACCAGCGTGAGTTCGGCCAGCTTGAAAA
>JAHECM010000109.1 GCA_024641725.1 Limnohabitans sp.
GGTGGTGTGGTTTGACTTTCGCACCCTGTGCGGTGGCCCGCGCTCGCAAAACGATTACCTGGAAATCGCCACCCAGTTCCATTCTTTGCTCTTGTCGGACGTGCCCCTCATGCCCGTCAAGCTGGCCTCGGAGGCGCGTCGTTTCACCTGGTTGGTGGACGTGCTGTACGACCGCCGTGTCAAATTGGTCCTCTCTGCCGAAGTGCCCCCTGAACAGCTGTACACCGAAGGCCCCCTGGCCCACGAGTTTCCGCGCACCGTCTCTCGCCTCAATGAGATGCAGTCTGCCGAGTTCCTGGCGCTGGAACACCGCACCGTGGACACGCACCTGACATGAAACATCCAGGCCTTTGGCTGGCCTTTGCCTGCACCTGCCTGGCGGCGTCGGCCCTGGCCCAAGCGCAGGACCAAAGCGGTGTGCCAGAAGCCCTGCGCGCGCAGCGCGACGTTTTGTCGCAAGCGCGCCAGCGCATCACGCTCGCGCACGAGCACTTGGCCAAAGCCTGCTGGCAAAAATTTGCCGTCAACGATTGCTTGGCCGACGTGCGACGCAGCCAACGCGGGCAGTTGGATCCGATCCACCACCAAGAGCTCATGCTCAACGCCCAAGAGCGCGCTTGGCGCATGCAGCAGCGTGACTTGCGTTTGCAAAACAAGGCGCAAGACGCCGGAGGTTCTGATGGCCGCTGAGTTTGAAACCGACTTGCGCTCGCCCGCCCGGCAACTGATTGAGCTGCAAATCGAGCACGCCGATTTGGACGCCTTGATCGACCAAGCCACAGAGCGCGCTGAACCCATGGACGAGTTGCGTCTGCGACGCTTCAAAAAACGCCGCTTGGCCCTGCGCGACCAAATTGCCCGGCTACAGATTCGGATGCTGCCCAAGGAACCCGCTTGACCCAGCTGGCCGATGCGGTGGGTGACACCCTGTCCTCTGCCGGGACACTGGCCCAGAACGTCCCCGGCTTTCAGCCCCGGCAAGGCCAAACCGAGATGGCCATGGCCGTGGTCGAAACCATCGAGGAGGGCGGTGTCCTGGTTGTGGAGGCCGGGACGGGCGTGGGCAAAACCTATGCCTACTTGGTGCCGGTGCTGCTCAGCGGCCAGCGCGCTTTGGTCTCCACGGCCACCAAAGCCTTGCAAGACCAGTTGTTTGCCCGGGACATTCCGCGATTGGCCGAGGTGCTGAATGTGCCGGTTCGCGTCGCTTTGCTCAAAGGCCGTTCCAGTTATTTGTGCTTGCACCGGATGGAGCAGGCGCGGCACAGCCCGCAGGCAGCACAGGCGGCCTACCAAAGGGCTTTGTCCAAGGTCGAAACGTGGTCGCAAACCACCCGCACGGGTGACATGGCCGAGCTGCCGGGCCTGGACGACAGTTCGGCCCTGTGGCCGCTGGTCACC
The DNA here is from genome assembly GCA_024641725.1 of Limnohabitans sp. Taxonomy (GTDB): domain Bacteria; phylum Pseudomonadota; class Gammaproteobacteria; order Burkholderiales; family Burkholderiaceae_C; genus Limnohabitans_A. Next base: position 1,402 of record JAHECM010000109.1, read on the forward strand.
TCCACGCGTGACAACTGCCTGGGCTCCACTTGCCCGCGTTACCGGGCTTGCCACGTCAACTTGGCGCGCAAAGAGGCGATGGCCGCTGACGTGGTGGTCATCAACCACCATTTGTTTTTTGCCGACTTGGCGGTGCGCGAGTCGGGCGTGGCCGAGTTGCTGCCGACCGTGCGCATCACGGTGTTTGACGAAGCCCATCAGCTCAATGAAATCGGGGTGAATTTTTTAGGGCAGGAGCTGTCGACCGTGCAATTGCTGGAACTCTCTCGCGATGTGCTGGGCACGGGGCTGCAACTGGCGCGCGGTCTGGTGGACTGGCACGCGCAGTCGGCGGCGCTCGAAAAAGCCACCCGTGACTGGCGACTGGCCGCTGGGCAGCACAAAGGCTCGGTGCGTCTGCGTTGGCTCGATGGAGCCCCCCAAGGCTTGGAGCCTCTGGCGTGGACCCAAGCGCTGGACCACTTGCACGCCACGCTGGTGTCGCTGGGCGATGCTCTGGGCTTGGTGGCCGAGTTGGCACCCGATTTTCAGCGTTTGCTCGAGCGTGCGCAGGCCCAGGCAAAGCGGGCCCAGGGTTTCATGCAAGCCCCAGACGCCGATGCTGTGCGATGGGCCGAGGTCAGCGCCCATTTGCGGCTGGTGGAGTCGCCGCTGGACATCGCGGCCACCTTCAGTCAGCTGACGGCGGCGGCCCCAAGCGGCGCGGTTTCAACGGTTGAACCCTTGGCAAGCGATGCCAGCGCGGCCCACGAAGACAGAGACAACCTCCTGCCTACCCTCACGACGGTGAAAAAGGCCTGGATTTTCACCTCGGCCACGCTGGGCGCGGACGAGCGCTTGAACTGGTTCACCCAACCGTGCGGTCTGACAGCAGCCCGCACCATGCGTGTGGGCAGCCCGTTTGACTATGGGCAGCAAGCGGGTTTGTACGTGCCCGAACATTTGCCCCGGCCTGCCGACCCCTCGCACGCTCGGCAGTTGGCCGAGCTGGTGTTTCAGGCGGTTCAGGTCTTGGGGGGCCGCACCTTGGTGCTGACCACCACCCTGAACGCCATGCGCAGCATTGGCGACTTCTTGCAGTCGCGGCTGGATGCGGGCTCGGGGGTCGAGGTGCTGGTGCAAGGCCAAAGCCCCAAACGCAAGCTGATGGAGCGTTTTCGAGAGGGACAAAACCACGGTGGGCCAGGCTGCGTGCTGGTGGCGTCTGCCTCGTTTTGGGAGGGTTTTGACGTGCCCGGCGATGCTTTGCAGCTGGTGGTGATTGATAAGTTGCCTTTTCCACCACCGGACGACCCCTTGTTTGAAGCCCGCAGCCAGCGGCTCACGCGTGAAGGGCGCAGTGCTTTTGCGCACCATGCTTTGCCCGAGGCGGCTGTGGCACTGCAACAAGGGGCAGGGCGCTTGATCCGCAGCGAAACCGACAGGGGTATTTTGGTGGTGGGCGACACGCGCCTGACGGGCATGCCTTACGGGCGGCGCTTGCTGGCGGCACTGCCCCCGATGCGCAGGCTCAGTGGGCCGGCCGAATTTACCTCGAAGTTGGCTGAGCTGGTGTCAGGCTCACCAGAGCTTCCACCAGCTTGATGGTTTTTGGATTGACTTGCCTTGCAGGTAAGCCGATTGGGGGTAGTTCTTTTCGAGCACGCGCCGTGCATCGTCGCGCAAACTGCCCATGCCCATGGCGTCATACGAGGCGATCAAAATCGCCAAGGCGTCCTCAACTGCGGGCACGCCTTGGTAGTCGGTGATGGCTTGTTGGGCGCGGTTGATGGCGGCGACATGGGCCCCTTTTTTGGCGTAGTAGCGGGCCACATGCACCTCGTAAGTGGCCAATGAGTTGACGATGTAGGTCATGCGCTGGAGCGCATCGGGGGTGTACTTGGATTCTGGAAATCGTGTGCTCAGATCGCGAAAGGATTCAAACGATTCTTTGGCTGCTTTTTGGTCACGCTCCGACAAGTCTTGCTGGGTGATGAAAGAAAACAGCCCCAGGTTGTCGTTGAAGTTGACCAAACCCTTGAGGTAGATCGCGTAGTCCAGCGCCGGGCTGCTGGGGTGCAAACGGATGAACCGGTCCAAGGTGGCCTGGGCCTGCACCTTGTCGCCCGTGCGGTATTGGGCGTAGGCTTTTTCAATTTGGGCTTGTTGCGCCAGCACCGTGCCGGCGGCACGTCCTTCGAGTTTGTCGAACAGGCCAATCGCCTTGTCCCATGCGCCGGCGTTGACTTCGTCTCGGGCTTCGGCGTAAATGCGCTCGGTGCTCCAACCGGCTGTCACATCCTTGGGGGTGCTTGAGCAGCCGCTCAGGCCCACAGCCGACAGCAGCAAGCTGGCAAGAACCACCGATAATCTGAAACGCTGCATGTCCGACATCCTAAAATTTTTTACGCGATTTTGATTATATCGACCCCCCCCGAAGCGCCAGAGATCGATTCCCCTGAACTCGAAGGGCTGACCCTTGGCACCGATGCCGACACTGTGGAGGTGCGCGACAGCCGTGTCCCTGTGGCCCTGCAAGGCTGGCGGCTGGACCGCGCGCTGGCGCACTTGGTGCCCGAGTTCTCGCGCAACTACCTCCAGCAACTGATCGAGCAGGGCGACGTCTTGCTGGACGGAAAACCGGTTGCCAAAGCCTCTCAGAAGGTCAAGTTTGGCCACCTGATCACGGTCACTTTGCGGGCCACGCCGCAGTCCCAGGCCTTTGTGCCGGAGGCCATGCCCATCGATGTGGTGTACGAAGACGCCCACTTGCGGGTGATCAACAAACCCTTCGGCTTGGTGGTTCACCCTGCACCCGGCAATTGGCGCGGCACCTTGCTCAACGGCTTGCTGGCACTGGACCCCTTGGCCGCCCAGGTCCCCAGGGCGGGCATCGTGCACCGGCTGGACAAGGACACGAGCGGGCTCATGGTGGTGGCCCGCACCCGCCAAGCCATGGACGCTTTGGTGGACATGATCGCTGCGCGTGAGGTCAGTCGCCAGTACCTGGCCATCGCCCACGGGCAGTGGCGCAGGGAGCCGGTGCACACCATTGAGGCCGCCATTGGCCGCGATCCCACCAACCGCTTGCGCATGGCGGTGGTCAATCTGGCGCACCAAGCGGGTAAAACGGCGGCCACCACCGTGGAGCTGTTGGGTCAGTCGGCTGCAGGGTGCTTGGTGCAATGCACCTTGCACACTGGGCGCACGCACCAGATCCGGGTGCACATGGCGCACCTCGGGCATGCCTTGTTGGCCGACAGCGTGTATGGCGGCGCTGCGGGCGCTGGCATGAGCCGACAAGCACTGCATGCTTGGAATTTGGCCTTTGCCCACCCCATCACCGGGCAAGCCATCGACCTGCGCTCGCCCTTGCCCCAGGACATGGCGGATGCCCTTCAGGCTTGGGGCCTCAGCTACAATCCACCCTCCTGAATGCCTGCGGGCGACCGCGCCGGGCAGGCTCTTTGGGGCCAAGCCAAGCCCGCGTCCTCAGGGCTTCAAGCCAGCTCCAGTCCAGATGACCCCCTGGCCCATCCCACAACCCCCCGCGCCCAGTTTGTCTGGGTGACTTTTCGAAAAGACCGACCTCCATGAACACGGCGCAGGCCAAGCGTGTCCTAGAAACCGCCTTGTTGTGCACGGCGCAACCCTTGTCCTTGCGCGACATGCGCACGCTGTTTGACGACGCGCTGGGGGCGGACACGCTGCGCCAGATGCTCGCCGATTTGCAGCAAGACTGGGCCCAAGGTGGACTGGAGTTGGTGTCGGTGGCCAGTGGTTGGCGTTTTCAAAGTCGCCCTGAAATGCGCTACTTTTTGGACCGACTGCATCCAGAAAAGCCGCCCAAATACACCCGAGCCGTACTCGAAACCTTGGCCATCATTGCCTACCGTCAGCCCGTGACACGGGGCGACATGGAGGACATTCGTGGCGTCACCATCAACTCCCAAATCCTCAAGCAACTCGAAGACCGAGGCTGGGTGGAAGTGATCGGTCACCGCGAAACCGTGGGCCGTCCTGGCCTGTATGCAACGACCCGTCAGTTTTTGGACGACCTGGGCCTGAGCGCTTTGGACCAACTGCCCTTGCTGTCATCTGTTGACCAACCGGCATCGGCCTTGGCGGGTTTGGTGGATACCGAGCCGATGCAGCCTGCGCTGTCCTTGCAGGAAGCGCTGGCCCCCCTGGACAATGCGGCCACGCCAGCGCCCTCAGAACCCGATTTGCTGACTGGACTGACCGATGCCGAGCCGCCCCAAGCGCTGGCCGAAGTCGATCCCTCGCCCCCACAAGACGCAGCACCCGCTGCCCCAATGCCTGTAGTGGGCGAAGAAGACGCTGATCACCCATGAACACAGAATCCAAAGACCCCAGCGCCACGGCATTGCCCCGCCCAACCGAGCCGCAAACGCCCCCCCCAGCTCCAGCCCACACCATCGCCTACAAGGCGGTGGATTTGGCCGATGTGGTGTCTGGTCAGTTTGATGCCGAAGAGGCCGAGGATGCGACCGAAGAGGAGGCCGGCAAGCGGGTGTTGGCACCTCAGGCCGACTCGCCCAAGCTGCACAAAGTGTTGGCTCAGGCGGGCATGGGCTCGCGCTTGGAGATGGAAAAACTCATCTTAGAAGGCCGCATTTCTGTCAACAACGAAGCCGCCCACGTCGGCCAACGTGTCCAGTACGGCGACCGGATCAAGGTCAATGGCAAGCCCATCACTGTGCGCATTGAGCCGCCTCCCGCCCGAGTCATTGCATACCACAAGCCAGCAGGCGAGATCGTCAGCCACGACGATCCGCAAAACCGCCCCTCGGTGTTTCGCAAGTTGCCGCGTTTGATGCACGGCAAATGGCAGTCCGTGGGCCGCCTGGACTTGAACACCGAGGGCCTGTTGCTGTTCACCAGCTCGGGCGAGCTGGCCAACCGCCTGATGCACCCACGTTTTGGATTGGAGCGCGAGTACGCCGTCCGCGTGCTGGGCGCTTTGAGCAAAGAAGAAAAACAGCGTCTGCTCGATGGCGTGATGCTGGAAGATGGCCCGGCTCAGTTTGGCTCGATCGAAGACGGCGGTGGTGAAGGCTCCAATTGCTGGTACCGGGTCACCATTTCGGAGGGCCGCAACCGCGAGGTGCGCCGCATGATGGAGGCCGTGGGCCATGCTGTCAGTCGCTTGATTCGCATCCGCTACGGGGCCATGGTCTTGCCGCACGGCTTGCGCCGTGGGGCCTGGCTGGAGTTGGAAGACACCGACATTCGGGCGCTGGTGCGTGCCGCCGGTGCGCCCGACCGCGCTGCAGCGCTCACCTACGATGCGCGTGGCCCGGCCCGGCCGGCCCGCAGCCCGCGCACCGGTGGAAGAGGGCGCGCAGGCACGGCTTTGCCGATGGCTAAACCTGCACCCCGCAGCAAAACAGCGGGCGCGGCGGGTGCTTCGGCCCCGGCTGAAACCGGCCGCAGCACCCCAGGATTCATCGGGGCCGACAGTTTTACCCGCCAAAAGCAAGCGCCAGCGGCCAAACGCAAAAGCGGCGGTCGCAGCCGCTGAGTGCCCCCATGGCCAGCTGAAGACGAGGGATTTTGCGCGCTGTACAGCGGGAAAACCCTTTGGCCGGGTTAGAATAGATGGCTTTGCCGCAGGGCAAATCTGCTTAAAAATCAATCAATTACTGGAAATACCATGGCAATCGAACGCACCCTCTCCATCATCAAACCCGACGCAGTGGCCAAGAACGTGATCGGCCAGATCTACGCCCGTTTTGAAGCGGCTGGCCTGAAGGTCGTGGCGGCCAAGATGGCCCACCTGTCGCGCGGCGAAGCCGAGCAGTTCTACGGTGTGCACAAAGAGCGTCCCTTCTTTAAAGACCTGGTGGACTTCATGATCTCCGGTCCCGTCATGATCCAAGCCCTCGAAGGCGAAGGCGCTATCGCCAAAAACCGCGACCTGATGGGTGCCACCGATCCTAAGAAAGCCGCTGCTGGCACCATCCGTGCTGACTTCGCTGACAGCATCGATGCCAACGCCGTGCACGGCTCTGACGCCCCTGAAACAGCTGCTGTGGAAGTGGGTTTCTTCTTCCCCGGCATGAACGTTTACAGCCGCTGATCGCGTCGCGACCTCTTCGCGACATCAAACGCATGACGGCCAACCTTCTCGAATTCGATCTGGAAGGTCTGGCCGTTTTTTGCGAAGGGCTGGGTGAAAAGCGTTTTCGCGCCACCCAGCTGTTCCGCTGGATCCACCAACGCGGTGCCAGCGAGTTTGACCAGATGAGCGATCTGGCCAAATCCCTGCGTGAAAAACTCAAACACCATGCCCA
>JAHECM010000117.1 GCA_024641725.1 Limnohabitans sp.
ACGGCTTTGCTTCTTTGCCCGTGCCCGATGCGCCGTTTGCGCAAGGCGGCTTCCCCTCGCCTTCAGGCCGCTGCGAATTCTTCAGCCAGCGCTTGGCCGACATGGGGCAAGACGGCTGGCCTGACCATCTGCCCAACTACGAAGTGGCCCAGACCGGGGGGCGCTACCCGCTGGCCATGATTTCGCCGCCGGCGCGCAATTTCCTCAATTCAACCTTTGTGAACGTGCAAAGCCTGCGCGACATCGAGGCTGAACCGGTGCTGGAAATGCACCCTGAGGACGCCGCGCAGCGCGGCATCGCCGACGGCGCGGTGGTGCGTGTGTTCAACGACCGGGGCAGCTACCACTGCAAAGCCCGTCTGAACCACCGCGCCCGCGCTGGCGTGGTCAACGGCCTGGGCGTGTGGTGGCGCAAGCTGGGCCTGAACGGCACCAATGTCAACGAACTCACCAGCCAGCACCTGACCGACATGGGCCGCGCACCGGTGTTTTACGACTGCGCGGTGGAGGTCGCCGCACTGTAGGCGCGGGGCCTACAGTGCGTCAGGGCAAGTCGGCGTTGGTCTCGGTGGCGCTGCCGCTGCGCGGGCCGACCGTGCCCAGCCGCGCTTTGAGCGACTGGGGCTTGCCGGTGATGAGTGCGGCATAGTTGGTGGTGTTGGACAACACCTTCTTGACGTAGTCACGCGTTTCTTGGAAGGGGATGTTCTCGGCCCAAATCGCGGCTTCGAGCACCGGGCCGTTGCGCCAGTTGCGGGGGCGGCCAGGGCCAGCGTTGTATGCGGCAGCGGCCATGGGCATGGAGCCGGCAAAGTCGTCCAGCACCAGTTTGAGGTAGCCCGTGCCAATGGCCACATTGACTTCTTTGTCGGTGATTTGTTCGGGGGTGAAGCCGGTCATGCCGATTTTTTTGGCGGTCCATTTGGCGGTTGCGGGCATGACCTGCATCAGGCCCGACGCGCCCACATGCGAGCGGGCGTCCATGATGAAACGGCTTTCTTGGCGGATCAGGCCGTACACATAGGCCGGGTCCATGCCAATGGCTTGGGAGCGGCGCAGCACGATCTCGCGCAGCGGCATCGGAAAGCGTTGCTCAAAATCGATCGCCACTTTGGTGCGGTCACTGGTGTTGATGCAGCGGTCCCAGACCTGTTGCTGGCAAGCCAGGTCGGCGGCGGCCAGCAGTTCGCGGTCGCTCATGCCGCCCGGGGTGTGCAAGTTGGTGCTGTAGTTCCATTCGCGGTTGCCCTCGGCGCGCAGGCCCAGTTGGATCGCGTAAAGCCCGCGCTGCAAGCCGGGGTTGGCCAAGGCTTGGCTTTTTTCGGAGGGGGTCAGTCCGGCGGGGCGCTCTGGGGCGGTGATGTTTTGACCGAGTTCTTCCAGCGCCAGCTGCTCGTAGAACCCTTTGACGCTGGCGATGCCGCGCAACAGTTGTTGGGCTTCGGGCTTTTGCGCTTCACTGGCCGGGGTGGCCAGCAGGGCGCGCGCACGCCAATAAACCCAGGTCGAGTCGTTGCGCGCCTCCGGGCTCAGGGCTTCGGTGGCAGAGAGCACTTGTTTCCATTGCCCTTGGCGCAAGGCGGCGCGCACCTTCCACATCAGCAGCTCATCGTTGAGGTCGCTGTCCTTGTGGACTTTGGCAAAGTAGTCGCTGGCGTTGTCCTGCAGTTTTTGCGCGGCCTGTTTGCCGATAACGGCCCAGGTCCAGTGCTTTTCTTCGGATGTGAGCATCAGGCCCCAGCGTTTGTCCAGCAGGCGGGCGGCGGTGTCGGGGTCCGTCGCGGCCAGGCGGATCAGGGCCAGCACCGCCAGTTCTTTGCGGCTTTTGGTGATGGCCAAAATGCGTTTGTCCAGGTACTTGGCCGGGTCGTTGAAGATCAAAGCAACTTGCTCGGACTGGCGGGGTGCCTCGATGTCCACCGCGTCCTTGGCCGCGCGTGGTTTGTTGGCGTCCACCGCCATGCGCGCTTTGCGCCACAGGTCCAAGCTGTTGATTTTGCGGCCCGAATGCAGGTGCTCGGCCAGGTAGGTGCAGCCCTCGTCAGCGTCTTTTTGGGCGTACCACAGCCGCTTGGCTTCGGCCGCCACATCGGCCTTGCTCAGGATGGCGTCGGCTGCCAGCGCGTAGCAACTGACTTCTTTGTCGTCCTTCATCCGGTAGTTGCGGTGCTGGGTGGCCAGCGTGGCCCAGTCGCGGCGCTTGCCCAGTTGCAGCAGCCAGTCGTTGCGCAGGCGGTCTTCGTAGTAACTGCCCGCGTATTTGCCAAGAAAGCCCACAATTTCTGGCTCGCTGGCCGTGTCCAGCCGCGCGCGCAGCTCCCAATAAGCGGCCAAGGGCTCCAGCGTGTGGCCCTGCGTTTGGGGCAGCAGGGCGGACAGGCGAGGGCGGTCGTTTTTGCGGAAGGCCTGCTGCATCTCCAGCAGGGCGCTGTCGCCCCGGTTTTGGGCTTGCACTGGCAAGGTCATGCAGCCCGCCAAAGCCATGGTGCCCAGCAGTGTCAGAATCTGTGTCAATCTCATAGGTGGATTATGGACAAAGCAGAAGCAAAAAAAGCCTTGCGCAAGGCCTTGATCGAAGAAAGGCTGAACCTTTCGGACCGCCTGGTGCGGGCCGAGGCCTTGCAGCGCGTGATGCGCATTTGGCTGTTTGATCGACCCGATGTGGTGATCGGCGCGTATTGGCCGATCAAGGGCGAGTTTGACCCGCTGCCCGCCTTGCACCGCTGGAAGGAAGACGGCGAGTTGCTGGACGAACCCCAGCGTCGCCGCATTGGCCTGCCCGTGGTCAACAAAGAACACAAAACCCTCACCTTCCACGCCTGGTACCCCGGTTGCCCGATGGAGGAAGACGCCTACGGCATCCCCAAGCCCAAAGACACCGAGCTGATCGTGCCGACCTTGTTGTTTGTGCCCTGTGTGGGGTACGGCGCGGGCGGTTACCGGCTGGGGTATGGCGGTGGGTTTTACGACCGCACTTTGGCGGCCCTGCTGCCCAAACCCTTCACCGTGGGCTTGGGCTACACCCAGGGCTTTGTGGACGACTTGGAGCCCGAGCCGCACGACGAGCCCTTGGACGCGATCTTGAACGACAACGGCGTGGTCTGGCCCGTCTGAGCCCCGAGTTCCCCATGGCCCGACCCAAATCAGCGACCCACGACATCAAGCGCGATGCCATTTTGGACATCGCCGCGCAGTGCTTTTCGCAGCGCAGCTACCCGGCCGCCAGCATGAACGAGATCGCCGCCGCCTGCGGCACGTCCAAGGCGCGGCTGTACCACTATTACGAGAGCAAAGAGGCCATCTTGTTTGACCTCTTGGACCGCCACACCCAGCGACTGCTGGCCTTGATCGCCCAGACCGAGGCCAAGGCCCAGCGCAACAACCTGGACGAGCGGGCCGCGCTGCACGCCTTGGTGCGCGCGTTTTTGCAGGAATACGAGAGCTCGGCCACCCGCCATTCGGCGTTGCTCAACGACACCCAGTTTTTGAGCCCTGAGCCCGACCCCGCGCTGGGCACTTCGCCGCGCGAGCTCATCTTGGACCGACAACGCGACATCGTGGCGGCCATGACGCGATTTCTCAAACGCGCCTACCCCGAGCGCCTGACCCCGACCAACCAAACCGCCTTGACCATGATGCTGCTGGGCATGATCAACTGGACTTTCACCTGGTTGCGCCCTGGCGGCCCCATGAGCTACGCCGCCTTTGCCGAAGAGGTGGTGGGCATGCTCGAAAACGGCCTGGGTTAAGACCACTGGACCTGTGGTTTGGGGCGTGGAGCCTGCGCCGCGTTGGGTGCGGCGGCCCCAGAGTGGTTCAACTGTGCAAATTCAACAATCCGTAATGCATTTCGTTTAGGTAAAATCTTGCCCACCATTGACCGGAGTACCCGACATGTCCAAAGCCCCTAAAAAAGCCTTCGCCAGCCAAGCCGACCTGAGCGAAAAGAAGATCACCTTCGAGCAACTCAGCCCCCACTGCTGGGCCTACACCGCCGAGGGCGACCCCAACTCGGGCGTGATCATTGGTGAGCGCTTCATCATGGTCAGCGACGCCACCGCCACCCCGGCCATGGCGCAAGACCTGATCAAGAAGATCCGCACCGTCAGCGACCTGCCCATCAAATACGTCCTGCTGACCCACTACCACGCGGTGCGCGTGCTGGGCGCTTACGCCTACGCCGCCGAGGGCGCGACCGAGATCATCGCCAGCGAAGGCACTTTGGACCTGATCAAAGAGCGCGGCGCACAAGACATGAAAAGCGAGATGGAGCGCTTTCCGCGCCTGTTCCGCGGTGCCGATTCCATCCCCGGCCTGACCTGGCCGACCATGGTGGTCGGCGGCGGCAACCCCACCCAAGGCGAGGTGCCCGGCAAGCTCAGCATCAACCTGGGCGGCGTGGTGGTGCAAATTTGGCATCCGGGCCCAGGCCACACCCGCGGCGACACCATTGCATGGGTGGAAGAAGAAAAAGTGCTGTTCTCAGGCGACTTGGTCGAGTACGAAGCCGGTGTGTACACGGGCGACGCGCAACTCGAAGAATGGCCCGCCACCTTGGAAGCGCTGCGCGAACTGAAGGCCGAATACATCGTGCCCGGTCGCGGCGAAGCCATGAAGGGCAACGCCAACGTCAACAAGGCGCTCGACTACACCCAGCGCTGGGTGACCACCCTGTTCCAGGCCGGCAAAGAAGCCGTGGCCGCCAAGATGGACCTGAAAGCGGCCATGGCCCACGCCCGCAAGAGCATGGACCCGGTGTTTGGCCATGTGTTCATCTACGAGCACTGCCTGCCGTTTGACGTGACCCGCGCCTACGACGAAGCCAGCGGCATCAAAAACCCCCGCATCTGGACGGCAGAGCGCGACATGGCCATGTGGAAAGCCCTGCAAGACTGATGAGTGCAGCCGCAGCTCCCACAGGGGGGGCTGGTGTTGTAGGCGCCCGGCCCTCGGGGCGATGGCTTGGGGCTGGCGGGTTTCGCCGTCAAGGCTGCATCAGCTCTTGCAGGTCTCGCTCGTAGTTGCGCAAACTGCGCGCCGCACGTTGGCGTTGGTCTGCGCTGGCGCTGTTGTGAAAGTCGGCCAGGTTCTGACAAGCCTGCGTCCTCAGCCGCTGCGACAATGCCGCGTCACTGGCTTGGGGTGGCTGAAACCAGCGTTGCCAAACGCCCCAAAGCTCCAAAGCCAACGGCGCTTCGGGCAGGCCAAGTTGCTGGATTTTTTGCAGCGCTGCCAGCAAGTCTTGTTGCTGGCGCTTTCTTTGTTGCAGGCCCCATTCGGGCGTCCATTCAGACTGAAGTGCTTGGCTGCGCAGCAAGGCGGTTTGGGCTGCGGTCAAGTCACCATAAAAGTCACTGTAACGGTCGTTGGTGCTGCCCAAACGGCGCTTGAGCCGATCTTCGGTGGAGCCGCGCAGCCACTGTTTTTCCCACTCTTCGTTCTTGAGGTCAAAGTGACGCGTCAAGTGGCTCAGTTGTCTGGGACCCATGGACGCGATCACCGGGGCCGTCTGCCGCAGCGTTTCTTGCACCAGCCGATCGGCTCGGGCCTGAGCTTCTGTCCAGAGGCTGCAAATGTCTTGAGGCTGGACGCTGCTGGCGCTGCTTTGCGCGGTGCTGTTCAGCAGCTTGACGTAATGGGGCAGTTCTTGTTGCCGATGCCAGCGGTGCAGCTTGTCCAGCGACTCTTTGACGCGCGGTGTTTGGAGGTCATTGAAAGACAGGTAGTTGTCCAGCCACCAATACGACAGCGTGGGCAACTGCTGGTAGCCAAACTTGATGCTGCTGCAGCCTTGCAGGAGCAAAAAAACCAAGAGCAATAAAAGCCGCATCAGCCCAGCCCACCCAGGCGAATTTGCCATTGAAGCAGCGTACCTGAATTGCCTGTCAGGTTGTCGGTGACGGTCAGCCGCCAAGTGCCAATTCTTGGCTCCATTTGCGCGTTGCTCAGTATCGATGTGAGGTCCAGGGTTTGGAGTCGTGCATTGCTGTCTTGTGCGCAAGCGGTGCCTGTTGCATTCCAGTTGGGCGGGGGCGTGAGTTGATGAAGCACGCCCTTTGGCGTGGTGAGGGTCCAGCTCAAGTCCGAGGGTGAATTGTGGCTCAGACAAAGGGTGAGTGTGGCGGTGGTGATGTGCTGGACAGCGCACGACTGGTTGGAGTATTCAACGGTCAGCGCTTGGCTGCTGACATCCGGTATGCGCGCGCCGTTCAGAGCGGGCAAGGCGGCCCAAAGCGCCGTGGAGTCGCATGCCAGTGAATTCAGCACGGCGGTGGGGCTGGACGATCCCCCGCCGCATCCGGCCGCGAGGCCTGCCAACATCAGAACCATGCCAGTCAGGCCGTGACGCGTCAAAGTGTTTGAAAGTCTCATGTCGGTCATTTTGGCCTAAATTCATCACGTGAAAAATGGCTGCAGCAAGTGTTGCTGCAGTAGGACCTGTCGTTCGGCGAGAAAGCGATAATGGACTGACTATTTTTTCACCCGTATGAACATGAGCCCTGTTTCTTCGCACCCCATTGACGTCGTCGTGATGGCCGCTGGCAAAGGCACCCGCATGAAAAGTGCGCTGCCCAAAGTGCTGCACGCGCTGGCGGGCAAGCCCATGGTGCAGCATGTGATCGACACCGCGCGCAGCTTGCAGGCGCGCCACACCATCGTGATCACCGGCCATGGGGCTGAGCAAGTGGAGCAGGTGCTGGGCAAGGCCCAAGTGCCGGGTCTTCAGTTTGCCCGCCAAATGCCCCAGCTGGGCACGGGCCATGCTGTGCAGCAGGCGGTGCCGCTGCTCGCCGACGATGGCGTGGTGGTGGTGTTGTCGGGCGATGTGCCGCTGACCCGGGTTGAAACCCTGCAGGCTTTGCTGGCGGTGTGCGCGGGCCAACAGTTGGCGCTGCTGACCATCGACATGGCCGACCCCACGGGTTACGGCCGCATCGTGCGCAGCCCGAGCGGGCAGGTGCATGCCATCGTGGAACACAAGGACGCCAACGAGGCGCAGCGCGCCATCCGCGAGGTTTACAGCGGCATCATGGCGGTGCCTGCCAAGTTGCTCAAGCCTTGGCTGGCGCGGCTGGACAACCACAACGCCCAGCAAGAGTTCTACCTGACCGACGTGGTCAAGTTTGCCGAGGCTGAAGGCGTGCCGGTGCTGGCCCACAAGATCGACGATGCCGCCCAGGTGGCCGGTGTCAACAGCCCTGCGCAACTGGCCGAACTGGAGCGCGCATACCAGCAGCGGCGCGCCCAAGTCCTGATGGCCGAGGGTGTGCGCATCATGGACCCGGCGCGTTTCGATGTGCGGGGTCAATTGGTTTGTGCGCAGGACGTGCAGATCGACGTGAACTGCATTTTTGAGGGCCATGTGCAGTTGGGCCAGGGCGTCAAGATCGGCGCCAACTGCGTGCTGGCCAATTGCGTGATCGAAGCCGGGGCCGTGATCCACCCCTTCACCCACATCGACGGCGAACAACTTGGCGTCACCGTGGGCGAGGGCGCCTTGATCGGCCCCTTTGCCCGCCTGCGCCCCGGTGCACAGCTGGGCGCCGAGGTGCACATTGGCAACTTCGTTGAGGTCAAAAATTCCACCCTGGCCAAAGGGGCCAAGGCCAACCATTTGGCCTATTTGGGCGACGCCACGGTGGGGGAGCGGGTCAACTACGG
>JAHECM010000001.1:0-7284 GCA_024641725.1 Limnohabitans sp.
GGCAATTTTTCAATGACCGCCCAAGTGCAACGCTGGCAAGCGCTGCAAGACATCAGCTCCCCGATCACCCCGCCTTATGACCGGGCGCCACAGCTGACGATGCGTTACAACGCGTGGGACCCCGACGGGCTCGATTGGTCTGTGGTCGGTGACACCACGCGTTTTGAAGCCGATTTTTCGCGCATTCCCAACAGCGCTGCGCTGCCCATGAATGGCGAGCGCAGCTATGTGCTGGGCCAGATCAGCCGGCCTTGGATGCAGCCATGGGGCTTCGTGACACCCAAAGTGCAACTGCACGCCACCCGGTACCAAATGGATGTGCCGCTGAGCACGGGCGCGTCCACCAGCAACCGGGTGTTGCCCACGTTCAGCCTCGACTCGGGCCTGACCTACGAGCGCGATACCCAGTGGTTTGGGCGCAGCTTGGTGCAGACCCTGGAGCCCCGCGCGTTTTATGCCCGCACACCCTACAGCCGACAAGACATGCTGCCGGTGTACGACACGGGCATCACCGACTTCAACCTGTCCACCATTTACAGCGAAAACCCCTATGTGGGCCACGACCGGCTGGTGGACAACAACGCCCTGACGCTGGGCGTGAACAGCCGCTTTTTTGATGCGGGCAGCGGTGCCGAACTGTTTCGGCTGGGCTTGGCCCAACGCATTCGCTTCAGTGACCAACAAGTGAGTTTGGACAACCAGACGAAGGACAAGGCCGGCTTCAGCGACTTGTTGCTGGGCGCGGGCATGCGCTGGGACGACCGCTGGAGCGTGGACTCACTGCTGCAACTGAACCAGCAAACCAACACCATCAGCCGTGCCACGCTGCAAACCCGATACAACCCCGGGCCGTATCGGCTGGTGAACATGGCGTACCGTGTCAACCACAACGTGAGTACGACCAACAGCGCCAGCGAACTTGTGGATGTGGGCTGGCAATGGCCCATGAGCAGTTTCACCTGGGGCGACAAACCCGACGACTCCGGTGTGCGCAAGGGGGGTCAAGGGTTGGGTGCGGACCGCTGGTACTCGGTGGGCCGAATGAACTTCAGCGTGACGGACCACAAGCTCGTCGACACCCTGATCGGTTTCGAATACGATGCGGGCTGCTGGCTGGGCCGCGTGGTGCTGGAGCGGCTCCAAAGCACCGTCACCACGGCCTCTTCACGACTGCTCTTCCAACTCGAATTTGTGGGACTGGCCCGCGTCGGCTCCAGCCCGCTGCAATCCCTCAAAACCAATATCCAGCGTTACCAATACCTGCGTGACGACATGTCCTCCACCAGCCGTTTTCTCCAATATGACTAAATTGCGCTCCCGCCTCCGCTCTGTTGTGCTGGCCAGCACCGCCTGGGCTGCCGCTTTTGGCGGCTTGTCCCCTGCGGCCGCGCAAGCGCCCAAGGCCATCCAACAAGCTGATTTCATTGTGGCGGTGGTCAACTCCGAACCCATCACCAACAACGAAGTGCAGACCCTGCGCTTGCGCTTGGCGCGTGACGCCGCTGCGCGAGGTGGCTCCCGCCCCACGGACGCAGAGCTCAACCAACTGGCGCTGGAGCAACTGATCAACGACAAAGCCCAATTGCAATTGGCGCGCGAGAGCGGCATCAAGATCGATGACGACGCCATCGACCAGGCCGAAATGAACGTGGCCAGCAGCAACCAAGTCAGCCGCGATGAATTGCGCAAGCGGATCGCACAGGATGGCTTAACGCTCAGCGGGTTTCGCGAACAGCTGCGCCAGCAATTGACCCTGAACCGCCTGCGCGAACGCGAAGTAGAAGCGCGCATCAAAGTCTCTGACCGCGAGATTGACGCGTTTTTGGCAGAGCAGTCTGCTGGCCCGCGCGCCAGCGGCGAGCCTGAGATCAACTTGGCCATGATCTTGATTGCCGTGCCCGAGAGCAGCACCGAGCCGCAGATCAAGGCCCTGGAGCAACGCGCCCAAGACCTGGCCGCTCGCGCCCGCCGGGGTGACGCCTTTGCCGAACTGGCCAAAACCCACTCTGAGGCTTTTGACAAAGGGGCCAAAGGTGGCGAAATGGGCCTGCGCTCGGCCGATCGCTACCCCGAGCTGTTTGTCCAGGCCGTGCAAAAGTTGCCGGTCAATGGCATTGCCGGGCCGGTTCGTTCGGGCGCGGGCTTTCACATCCTCAAATTGCTGGAGCGCCGCGAGCCTGCTCCCGTGGGCCTGACCGTGACTCAAACCCGCGCGCGACACATCTTGCTGCGCGCCACACCCACCCTGAGCCGCGAGCAAGCGGTGGCCCAACTGGCCAATGTGCGCCAACAGATCGTGGCCGGACGCCTGAACTTTGCACGCGCGGCCCAAGACCTGTCGCAGGACGGCAGCGCCAGCCAAGGCGGTGATCTGGGCTGGGCCGGGCCGGGCCAGTTTGTGCCCGAGTTTGAGCAAGTCATGAACAAGCTCCAAGCGGGACAAGTGAGCGAGCCCTTGGTGTCGCGGTTTGGCGTGCACATCATCGAGGTCACCGAGCGCCGCAACGCCCCCTTGACCGAACGCGAGCAGCGCGAGATGGCACGCGCCATGCTTCGTGACAAAAAAATGGAAGAGACTTTCACCCGCTGGCGTGACGAGACCCGTGGCCGCGCCTACGTTGAAATGCGCGAGCCGCCCCTCCTGATCACGGCCCCCACACGATGAAGCACATCGCTCGCAAACGCTTCGGGCAGCACTTCTTGTCCGACGGCGGCATCATCGATGCCATCGTAGACGCCATCCACCCGCAACCGGGCCAACCCATGGTCGAGATCGGCCCGGGCCTGGCCGCGCTGACCCAACCGTTGGTGGAGCGCCTGGGCCACCTCACCGTGGTCGAACTGGACCGCGACCTGGCGGTGCGCCTGCGCTTGCACCCGCAACTGAGCGTGGTCGAATCGGATGTGCTGCGCGTGGACTTCACCGCCCTGGCGGCGGACATGCTGGCCAAAGACAGCACCGGGGCCAGCCGCATTCGTGTGGTCGGCAACTTGCCCTACAACATCTCCAGCCCCATTCTTTTTCACCTGCTCTCGCATGTGGCGGTGATTGAAGACCAGCACTTCATGCTGCAAAAAGAAGTCATCGACCGCATGGTGGCCCGACCCGCCACCTCCGACTATGGCCGCCTGTCGGTCATGCTTCAGTGGCGCTACAAGATGGAGAACATTTTGTTTGTGCCACCCGAGAGCTTTGAGCCTCCCCCCCGGGTGGACAGCGCGGTGGTGCGCATGGTGCCGCTGGCCGAGCCACCCGAGCTGCACTTCAAAACCTTGGAAACCCTGGTGCAGGTGGCCTTCAGCCAGCGCCGCAAAATTTTGCGCAACACGCTGGGCAAATGGTTGGACGAGAAAGGCTTCAGCGGCTCCTTTGACCTGCAGCGTCGCGCCGAAGAAGTGCCGGTGGCCGAATACGTCAGCTTGGTGCAGTCGCTTGACCCCGCAGCACGGGTCCAGGCGGGTGCAACCCTTTGAGAATTGGCCCGTTTTGCCCATGAAAAAAGCCCGTCAATGACGGGCTTTTTTTGGCTTCTGGGCTTGCACCCCGAAGCGTCAGATCACGCGGCAGCGAGCCAGTAACCTGCATTGAATGGGCTGCTCATGCGCAGCGCCAGCGGAGACACATCGACGAGCTTGTCGGTTGGCATTTTTTCGCCTTCCTCAACCAGCTCGGCAGCTTCACCGCCTTCAGCCTCTACCGCCCGTCCTGCTTGGCTATTTTGCGCAGAACGGGCTACAGAAAAGAATAGAAACACCGGAAGGGTACTTTTCGGTCCCCCCAGTAATCTGCGGTGTCACGGAAGATGTCGAGCAACTGCTCGCGCGCTTCTTTGTCGAACTTCACGTTGGCGGGCACTTGCTCCAGCACCACGATAAAGCCTGGCTGCGGACCCGACTTGTGCAGCGGGTCGGTCATGCAGTCGTACAAAGCGTCAAAGTTCTTGCCGAAGTGGGTGGGCAGCGTGAACTGGGCACCGATCATGTCCAGCACGTCCTGCTTGCTCTGGGCTTCGGCCAGATTGGCATACAAAAAATGGTGACCCAATCCTTGGGCCGCCTCCTGCAAGTCGCTCACGCGGTAGGCGCGAATCGACTGCACGATGTTGGATCGGACGCCTTTCAAGGGCATCTCCTGATCCTTACGCTGCAGCGTTTCCATGTCTGTGCTTTCCTCAAGTCCAAATCAGTTTTTATCAACAATCACACGAAAACTCGCGTAATGGTCGGCGGTGTAGTAGCAAGCGTCCGGCTGAACCGGGACTGACCCACCACACACAATGCGTCGGGCGCCGCGATCACGCGATCCGGGGGTCTTGACGGTGTATTCACGGTAATAACCTCGCGCTTGCCGAGGCAAGATTTGTTCGCGGTTGCCAAACACCACGCCGTCCTTTTCAAACTGAAAAGGACCACCCTTGCGGATGAGTTGGTAGGTCGTCTGGCCTTCTCGCGGCAACTCGGTCACCGGCATGCCAGGCAGAGGCTGAACCTCTGAGGAAGAGCGCGAATGCACCAAAAAAGTGCAAAAAGAAAATGTCAAACCTATAAAAACTGGAATCCAGCGTTTAAAAGTTGCAGTTTTGTGCTCTACCCGCATGAAAAAACACCTTTCAAGAGCACCGGGTTAACCCGAACACTCGAAGGCGCTAGTGTGGGGCAAACCACAAAAAAAAGCAATAGCCTGCACAAAAATCAGGCAAATCCCCAAAGGATTGGCCCGATTTAAGTCAGTGCTCGCTGCGGATGTCAGCCCGCTCAGCGGTGCGCGTTGGCGTCGGCGACGGTCAAGGCCGTCATGTTCACGATGCGGCGCACCGTGGTGCTGGGCGTCAAGATGTGCACGGGTTTGGCGGCCCCTAAAAGCACGGGGCCGACTGCAATGTTGCCGCCCGCTGCGGTCTTGAGCAGGTTGTAGGCGATGTTGGCGGCGTCAATGTTTGGCAAAACCAACAAATTCGCATCCCCGGCCAAGGTGCTGCCCGGCATGATCGCTTTGCGTGCGGCGGCGTCCAGCGCCACGTCGCCGTGCATCTCGCCGTCCACCTCCAACCAAGGCGCGTTTTGGCGCAGCAGTTCCAGCACCGTGCGCATTTTGATGGCGCTGGGCTGGTTGGATGAGCCGAAGTTGGAGTGCGACAACAAAGCCGCCTTGGGCTGCAGGCCAAAGCGGCGCATTTCTTCGGCCGCCATCACGGTGATTTCGGCCAGCTGCTCGGCCGTGGGGTCGTAGTTGACGTGTGTGTCCACCAAAAACACCTGGCGCCCTGGGAGCATCAAGCCGTTCATGGCGGCAAAGGTGTTGACCCCCGCACGCTTGCCAATCACCTGGTCGATGTAGGTCAGGTGCATGGCATTGGTGCCCCAAGTGCCACAAATCATGCCGTCGGCGTCGCCCTTGTGGACCAGCATCGCGCCGATCAAGGACAGGCGCCGGCGCATCTCGATCTTGGCGATCGACTGGGTGATGCCCTTGCGCTCGGTCATGCGGTGGTAGGTCTGCCAGAAATCGCGGTAGCGGGGGTCCAACTCGACGTTGACCACGTCGTAATCGAGCTCCTCTTTGAGGCGCAGGCCAAATTTTTCGATGCGCTCAGCGATCACCGCTGGCCGCCCGATCAGGGTGGGACGGGCCAGGCCTTCGTCCACCACGATTTGCGCGGCGCGCAAGATGCGCTCTTCTTCGCCCTCGCTGTAGGCAATGCGTTTTTTGAGCGCACGTTTGGCCGCCGTGAAAATCGGTTTCATGACCGTGCCCGAGGCATAGACGAAGCCTTGCAATTGCTGGCGGTAAGCCTCCATGTCCTTGATCGGGCGTGAGGCCACGCCACTTTCGGCTGCGGCCTGCGCCACGGCGGGCGCGATTTTCATCATCAGGCGCGGGTCAAATGGCTTGGGGATCAGGTACTCAGGGCCAAACACCAAGGGCTCGCCCACGTAAGCGGCGGCCACCACTTCGCTTTGCTCGGCCTGCGCCAACTCGGCAATGGCGTGCACGGCGGCGATTTCCATCTCCAGCGTGATGGTGGTCGCGCCGCAGTCCAGCGCACCCCGAAAGATGTAGGGGAAGCACAGGACGTTGTTGACCTGGTTGGGGTAGTCGGTGCGGCCCGTGGCCATGATGGCGTCGTCGCGCACGGCTTTCACATCGGCGGGGTCGATCTCAGGATTGGGGTTGGCCAGTGCAAAGATCAGCGGTTTGGCCGCCATGGACTTGACCATGTCTTGCTTGAGCACGCCGCCCGCCGACAAGCCCAAGAACACGTCGGCCCCGGCAATGACCTGCGCCAGCGTGCGGTGCTCGGTCTTTTGCACAAACTGATCTTTGTCTTCGTCCATCAGCTCGGTGCGGCCTTCATAGACGACGCCGGCCAGGTCGGTGACCCAAATGTTTTCTCGCGGGATGCCCAGCTTGACCAACAAGCCCAGGCAAGCCAGCGCGGCAGCGCCTGCGCCCGAGGTGACCAGCTTGACCGTCTTGGGGTCTTTGCCCACCACTTTGAGTCCATTGAAAATGGCCGCGCCCACCACGATGGCGGTGCCGTGCTGGTCGTCATGAAAGACCGGGATCTTCATGCGCTCGCGCAGCTTGCGCTCGATGTAGAAGCAGTCTGGGGCCTTGATGTCTTCGAGGTTGATACCGCCAAACGTTGGCTCCAAAGACGCGATGATCTCGACCAGTTTGTCTGGGTCTTTTTCGTTGATCTCGATGTCGAACACGTCGATGCCCGAGAACTTCTTGAACAGCACGCCCTTGCCTTCCATGACCGGCTTGCTGGCCAAGGGACCAATGTCGCCCAAGCCCAGCACCGCGGTGCCGTTGGTCACCACGCCCACCAGGTTGCCCCGGCTGGTGTACTTGAAAGCGTTGGCCGGGTCTTTGACGATTTCTTCGCAAGGGGCCGCCACACCAGGCGAGTAGGCCAGCGCCAAGTCGTGCTGGTTGACCAGCTGTTTGGTGGGGGCGATGGCCACTTTGCCGGGGGTGGGGAACTCGTGGTATTCGAGGGCGGCTTTGCGCAACTGTGCGCGTTTTTCTTCGGCCTGGAGCGTGTTGCTCATGGTTGTTCTCCGTGTTGT
The DNA here is from genome assembly GCA_024641725.1 of Limnohabitans sp. Lineage (GTDB taxonomy): Bacteria > Pseudomonadota > Gammaproteobacteria > Burkholderiales > Burkholderiaceae_C > Limnohabitans_A. Next base: position 7,078 of record JAHECM010000001.1, read on the forward strand.
GGCGCGGCCTTGAGCAGGACAGCGCGGGTGTGAACCATTTTAGGCCCGGGGATGACTGGCCTACAGTAGGTAGAACTGCGCAGAAAGTGGCGGCGCTTTTGACTTCTGCACACGAATCAACGCAGGTGCTTCCAGGCTTTGTGGCGCAGCGCCTGCGCAATGCTGTATGCGCGCGGCCCCGGCACACAGACAAAAGCCTCACCCGGC
>JAHECM010000001.1:7384-8521 GCA_024641725.1 Limnohabitans sp.
TCATGCCCGCATCAAGGCTTCGATCTCGTCGGCTTTGACCGGCACATCTCGGGTGATCAGCTCGCAACCCGTCTCGGTCACGATGGCATCGTCTTCGATGCGGATGCCGATGTTGTGGAACCGCTCGGGCACGCCGGGCGAGGGGCGCACATAAATGCCTGGCTCGATGGTCAGCACCATGCCTGGGCGCAGCACGCGGCTTGGCCGGTATTGGAGGTTTTCTCCGCTCAGCGGGTCTTTGCGCTCGCTGATCTGGCCCAGCTGCGAGGGCTCCACATAGCTGCCGCAATCGTGCACGTCCATGCCCAGCCAGTGCCCGGTGCGGTGCATGTAAAACTCAAAATAACTGCGGTTGGCGATCACGTCCTGCGCGTTGCCGACTTTGTTGGGGTCGAGCAAACCCACATCCAACAGGCCTTGGGCCAACACGGCCACGGTGGCTTCGTGGGGGTCGACAAAACGAGCACCAGCATGGGTCGCGGCAATGGCCGCGTCTTGCGAGGCCAGCACCAAGTCGTACAGCACCCGCTGCGGGCCAGTGAAGCGGCCATTGGCCGGAAAGGTGCGGGTGATGTCGCTGGCGTAACCGTCCAGCTCACATCCGGCGTCGATCAGCACCAAGTCGCCATCGTTGATGGGGCCCTTGTCAGCGCGGTAATGCAGCACACAGGCATTGGCCCCGCCCGCCACGATGGAGCCGTAAGCCGGGTACTGCGATCCGTGTTGTCGAAACTCGTGCAGCAACTCGGCGTCCAAGTGGTACTCACGCACCTCTTGGCCAGCGCGCAGCATGGCGGCGCTGCGCTGCATGGCGCGAATGTGGGCGCGCGCGCTGATGACACTGGCGCGGCGCATGACCGCCAACTCGTGCGCGTCTTTGATGAGGCGCATTTCGTCGAGCAAGCCGCACACATCGCGCTGCTGGTCGGGGCACAAAGCGCCAAAGCGCACACGGGCACGCACCGGCTGCAGCCAATCGTCCACCCGGCTTTCCAGCCCCTTGTGGGTGGCAAACGGGTACCAAACGGTGCTGCGGTTTTCCAGCAACTTGGGCATGAGCGCGGCCAACTCGGTCACGGGCAAAGCCTTTTGCACGCCCAAAGCGGCAGGCGCGGCGTCTGGGCCCAGGCGAATGCC
>JAHECM010000001.1:8621-34604 GCA_024641725.1 Limnohabitans sp.
GGTACCAAACGGTGCTGCGGTTTTCCAGCAACTTGGGCATGAGCGCGGCCAACTCGGTCACGGGCAAAGCCTTTTGCACGCCCAAAGCGGCAGGCGCGGCGTCTGGGCCCAGGCGAATGCCATCCCAAATCTCACGCTCCAGGTCTTTGGGCTGGCAAAACAGCGTGGCTTCGCCTTCGGCGGTGAGCACCAGCCAAGCGTTGGGCTCGGTGAAACCGGTCAGGTAATAAAAGTAACTGTCATGTCGGTACAAAAAGTCGCTGTCCCGGTTGCGCTGCTGCTCGGGCGCGGTCGGGACGATGGCAATGCCACCAGCGCCCAGTTGGGCAGCAAGGCGGGCGCGGCGGGCGGTGTAGATGGCGGTGTCGGTCATTCCGGCATTGTAGGAGCCGCACCCTGTGCGCGATGGCTTGTGGACTGCGGGCGCTCGATCGCGCACGGGGTGCGGCTCCTACACACAGCGCGCGCGGGGTTCACGGGTTCACACTGCGCGCATGGAGTTCACGCGTTGAGCTGCGCCAGCCGTTCGGGTGTGCCGACATCGGTCCACGCTCCGGTGTACAGCTCGCCAGTGACCTCGCCCCGGTCCATGGCGGCGCGAAGCAGGGGGGCCAGGGCCGCCGCCACGCCTTGGGGGTTGCCCGCCAGTGCGGGCGCGTCGGCACGGCTGAAGAAACTTTTGCGGTACAGCGCGATGGTGCTGAACGTGCAGCTGCGCCCCGGGTCGCCTGCGGGCAGGTTCAGCACCGCACCGTCAGCGGCCAGCCCAAAGTCGCCCTTGAGGTTGTGCGCCGGGTTGGGCACCAGCCACAGGTGCGCCTGTTTGCCACTGGCGGCAAAGCGCTGCAGCGCCTGTGCGCTGAACACAAAGTCGGGCGCGAACACATCGCCGGCCGCCACCCAGAACACGTCTTCGAGCCAGGGCAAGGCGCGCAAGATGCCCCCGGCGGTCTCAAGCGCTTGGCCAAAGTCACGGCCTTCGTGCGAGTAGCGCAGCGTGACCTCGGGCAAACCGGGCCATTGCAGCCGATCGCCAAAACAAGCCGGAATTTGCTCGCCCAGCCAAGCAGTGTTGAGCAACTGCCGCGTAAAACCGCCCCGCGCCAGCGCCTGCATGGGCCACTGCATGAGTGGCTGACCGCGCACGGGCAGCAAGGGTTTGGGGCAGGCGTCGGTCAGTGGGCGCATGCGTTCACCGCGCCCGGCCGCCAACACCATGGCCTGGGCCAAGCCACCCACATCAACGGACTTGTCGGGTGTACCGGGCTTGACGGGCGTGGCTGGGGAGTTTGAGGTGGAGCTGTGGTCAGGGGCTTGCATGCCCCCGATGTTGCCATGTCCTTTGGGTGTCAAGCCGGGGCGCTGACGCGTCCGGCGTCCCCTCTTGGGCTGCTAAAGTGGTCAGCACACCATGAAGCACCGCCCCTGACACCGGCTTGCAGGAGACCTGGACATGACCCGACCGCTTCCCACAATCATCGCCGCCAGCCAAGCCGCATCGCAGCGGCTGGCCGACCGCCACACCCCATTCATCATGAACGACTGGTACGTGGCTGCCTTTGGAACTGAGGTCAAAGACCAGCTGCTCGCCCGCACCCTGCTGGGCCAACGGGTGGTGATGTACCGCACCAGCAAGCAGCAGGTGGTGGCCCTGGAGGACCGCTGTCCGCACCGGTCCATGCCCTTGTCGGCGGGCACATTGGAGCAAGACAGCATCGTGTGCGCTTACCACGGCTTTCGCTTCAACACCGAGGGCAACTGCATCGAAGTGCCCTCGCAAAGCAGCTGTCCGCACAACGTCGGCATCAAGGCCTACCCCACCCACGAGCGCGGGCCGGTGGTCTGGATCTGGATGGGCGAGCCGGACCAAGCCGACCTGTCCAAACTGCCGCCCCAAGACTGGCTGCAAGACCCCCAATGGGAAACCTCACAGGGCTACCTGCACCTGAAAGCCAGTTATGTGCGGCTGCACGAAAACCTGCTGGACCTGACCCACCTGAGCTTTTTGCACGCCAAAAGCTTTGGCACGCCCGACTACGCCAAGGCCACGTTTGAATCCGAGCTGGGCGACGGGCGCTTTGCGCTGCTGCGCAACGTGGTGCCGACCACGCTGCCGCCCGTGTGGGGCGTGCCCACGGGCCTCACGGGCACAGGCCAGGCGGCTCGCATCGTGCGCTCCGAATACCGCAGCATCGGCCTCCACGAGGTGTCGGTGTCCTTTTACGACTGCCATCTGCCCGAAGCCGAGCGCCAGACCTTCCGCATCCGAACGGCGCACATGCCCACGCCCGAGACCGCCACCAGCACGCATTACTTCATCGTGCACGGGCGCGACTTCGCGCAGCAAGACGCGGCCACCACCCAGTTCATGCACGACCAACTTTTTGTGGCGTTTCAAGAAGACGTGGACGGCCTGGCGCTGCAGGAACAAGCCTTGGCGGCCACACTACCCGAGGACCTGTACGAGTTTTCTGTGGCGTCCGACGGCCCGGCTGTGGCCATGCGCCGGCATGTGCTGGCACGCCAGCATCAAGAGGCCAACGCACGCACCGCCCTGAAGTGAGGCCCGGAGTTGGGCTTGCAGCCCGTTTAAAATAAGGGGTTTTCCCGAACTTTTTACCGGAGCTGCCCCCTCATGGCCAATACACAGCAAATGGCGAACGCCATCCGCGCCCTCGCAATGGACGCCGTTCAACAAGCCAACTCCGGGCACCCCGGCGCCCCCATGGGCATGGCCGACATGGCCGTGGCGCTGTGGGGCGATCACCTGCAACACAACCCCAGCAACCCCCACTGGGCCAACCGCGACCGCTTTGTGCTGTCCAACGGCCACGGCTCGATGCTGATCTATTCGGTGCTGCACCTGACCGGCTACAAGCTGTCGGTCGATGACCTGAAAAACTTCCGCACCCTGCACAGCAAAACCGCTGGCCACCCCGAAGTGGGCGTGACCCCCGGCGTCGAAACCACCACCGGTCCGCTGGGCCAAGGCATCACCAACGCCGTGGGCATGGCCCTGGCCGAGAAGATGCTGGCCGCCGAGTTCAACCAAGCCGGCCACGCCATCGTCAATCACCACACTTATGTGTTCTTGGGCGACGGCTGCCTGATGGAAGGCATCAGCCACGAAGCCGTGGCCCTGGCCGGTGCCTGGAAGCTGAACAAGCTGATCGCCCTGTACGACGACAACGGCATCTCGATTGACGGCAAGGTCGCCCCTTGGTTCATCGACAACACGCCCCAGCGCTTTGCCGCCTGCGGCTGGAACGTGATTGACGCCGTGGACGGCCACGACGCCGCTGCTGTCTCCAAAGCCATCGCCTCGGCCAAGCACAGCGCCGACAAACCCACCTTGATCGTCTGCAAAACCGCCATCGGCAAGGGCTCGCCCAACCGCGCGGGCACCTCCAAAGCCCACGGCGAGCCATTGGGCGCCGAAGAAATCAAGCTCACCCGCGAAGCCCTGGGCTGGACGGCCGAGCCCTTCAAGATCCCCAAAGCGGTCTATGCCGATTGGGACGCCAAAGCCGCTGGCAAAGCCCGCGAAGCCGCTTGGAACACCGCCTTTGCTGCTTACAAAGCCGCCTTCCCCGCACAAGCCAAAGAGTTTGTGCGCCGCATGAAGGGCGACTTGCCCAAGAACTTCAACCAAGTGGCGTTTGACGCCGTGGTCGCCGCCCACACCCAGGGCGAGACCGTGGCCAGCCGCAAGGCCAGCCAGCTGGCGCTCGAAGCCTTAACGGCTGCCCTGCCCGAAATGCTGGGCGGCTCCGCCGACCTCACGGGCTCCAACCTCACCAACACCAAGAGCACCCCGGCTTTCCGCGTGGACTTGGCGGGTGATGTGGTCAAAACCGAAGACGGAAAAATCGGTCGACACATCAACTACGGCGTGCGCGAATTCGGCATGGCCGCCATCATGAACGGCGTGGCCCTTCACGGCGGCTACATCCCCTACGGCGGCACCTTCCTCACCTTCTCCGACTACTCACGCAACGCCATCCGCATGGCCGCGCTCATGAAGCAGCGCGTGATCCATGTGTTCACGCACGACTCCATTGGCTTGGGCGAAGACGGCCCCACACACCAGTCCATCGAACACGCCGCCAGCCTGCGCCTGATCCCTGGCTTGGACGTGTGGCGTCCCGGCGACACCGCCGAAACCACCGTGGCTTGGGCCGTGGCCCTGCAAAACAAGCACCGCCCATCGGCCTTGTTGCTCAGCCGCCAAAACCTGGCCTACTCGCCCAAGACCGACTTAGGCGACATCAGCCGTGGCGCCTATGTGCTGTCCGAGCCTGCCAACGTCGGCATCAAAAAGACCCACGGCGTGATCATCGCCACCGGCTCTGAAGTGCAACTGGCCCTGGCCGCACAAAAGCTGTTGGCCGATCGCAAAATTGGCGTGCGCGTGGTCTCGATGCCCAGCACCAATGTGTTTGACCGCCAAGACACTGAATACAAACAATGCGTGCTGCCAGCCGGCCTGCCCCGCGTGGCGGTCGAGATGGGCTCCACCGACGGCTGGTGGAAATACGGCTGCGCCGCCGTGGTCGGCATCGACACCTACGGCGAGTCGGCCCCGGCGCCTGTGTTGTTCAAACACTTCGGTTTCACGCCCGAAAACGTGGCCGACACCGTCCACGCTGCGCTGCTCAAGGCCTGACAGACTGCCACGCTGCACCACCCCAGGGTGCAGCGGGCCACGTCAGCCGCTGACCGGCGGACCGCATCAGCGCCCATCAGGCGCTGATGCCACGTCCAGGGATCAGGATTCTGAAAGGGTCTTGGCTTCTAATCCGGTTACGTAACCGTTTCGTAATTTTCTCCCGAGGCATTCACATGACCATCAAGCTTGGCATCAACGGATTTGGCCGGATTGGCCGTTTGGCTCTGCGCGCCGCCCTCAAACACGGCTACGACGACATCCAAATCGTCGGCATCAACGACCCCAAACCGTCTGACTACCTGGCCTACATGCTCAAGTACGACAGCGTGCATGGGCGCTTTGATGGCACGGTGGACTTCACCGAAGACACGCTCATCGTCAACGGCAAGAAGATCAAGCTCTCGCACGAGCGCGACGCGCACAACCTGCGCTGGGGCGAGATGGGCGTGCACACCGTGCTCGAATGCACCGGCCACTACCTGACCGAGCCCACCAGCCAAATGCACATCGCCGCCGGTGCCAAAAAAGTCGTGATCTCGGCCCCGTCCAAAGACAGCATCCCCATGTTCGTCTATGGCGTGAACCACAAAAAATACGCAGGCGAAGCCATCGTCTCGAATGCGTCGTGCACCACCAACTGCCTGGCCCCCGTGGTCAAGGTGCTCAATGACAAATGGGGCATCAAGCGCGGCCTGATGACCACCGTGCACGCCGCCACCGCCAGCCAAATGACGGTGGACGGCTCGTCACGCAAAGACTGGCGCGGTGGCCGAGGCATCCTCGAAAACATCATCCCCAGCAGCACCGGCGCGGCCAAAGCCGTGGGTGTGGTCATCCCCGAGATCAAGGGCAAGATCACCGGCATGGCCTTCCGCGTGCCCACGTCCGACGTGTCGGTCATTGACCTGACGGTGGAACTGAACAGCGACGCCAGCTACGCCGAAATCTGCGCCGAGATGAAAGCCCAAAGCGAAGGCGCTCTCAAAGGCGTGCTGGGTTACACCGACGAGAAAGTGGTCTCCACCGACTTCCGAGGCGAGCCCTGCGCCAGCGTGTTCGACGCCACCGCAGGCATTGCGCTGGACAAGAGCTTTGTGAAGATCGTGGCCTGGTACGACAACGAGTGGGGCTACGCCAAGCAGTGCCTGGAGATGGTGCGGGTGGTGGCTAAGAAGAAGTGAGCTTAACCGCCCCCATGAAAAAAGCGCCTGCGGGCGCTTTTTCTTGGGCGTTTGGGACAGTGATACGTGCACCTTATGGAGTTACACGCTTGAGCGTGACCCAATTGGTACGACTCAACACAACTTATGGGCGGTCCCTTTCGACGGATCGTTAGCCCTGGTGATTGATGCCAACATCGAGTGTTACTCCTCACCCTCTACTAGTTCCTCGACATTTGAAGACGCATCATGATTCTTGCGAATCGCGCGCAACTGTGTCATGACTTCATCCCCATAGGGAGTCAATGTCCAATAGGTGCCTGAGTCTTTGACGCTACGAGTCTTTTCGCTGCGTGATATCAGCCCCAGCGCTCTAAGCTGCACCTTGATAGTTTGGAAGTCGTCTTGGCCAATTCGGAAACTTGCCAGCGAATGGCGAGCAAGCTTTTTTTCGGCCTGCAATCGCTCAATGTTCATGTTTTCGGCCATACGATCTAGTGCACTCTTAAGGCTAGGTTCTGTAGCCTCTTGAATCATCAATGGTGCTATCGACGCAAAGAGCTCATTCCACGTTGGGTTGAAGCTTGCGGACCAAGTTGTGGATTGATACGAGCCGAGCGGTGTTGCATTGAAGGAGTAGTGAACGGAATGCTCCTCGTCACCCTGCGCTAGCCCCTCTGTCCCTTTCGGCGCGGACGTCCTTGACCGTGCAATCTCGGTCTGTAGTTCTTCAACTTTTCGGCGTAGTTGAAGAAGCTCCATAGTGGCCTCGCGATCGGCCAACTCATTTGCACGAACCCATCCAACTGCTGGTGTGGATTTGATGAGCTGAATTAGGCTTCGACTAACGACTGAGCCGAGCTCTTGTGGGGAGTCCCAATGCTTGCAGAGCTTTTTTTCCACCGACTCTCGGAAGGCTTTCAGCTTTGTCTTTCCCTCGTCGGTTGATTCGCTCTTGTCTGCGATTACTTTGCCCGGGTCACGGTGAAGGAAAGCAATAGTTGGCTTTCCCGATTCCAAAGCGTACCGGTACTCCATTTCTGTATAGCTGATACCGTCCGGCCCTATTGAGCCGTAACGACCAGCAAGAATGAGTATGTAGTAATCGCAATCATCAATGACTTTTTTGATTAGGTTCCACTGGGATTCATTCGCTGCCGGAAAGAGCTCCATGCCGCTTGGCATGCAGTCCAGCTCAAGCAATGCATGCATTACCTCTTGGCGCTCATGCTCAAGATCACGAAATGTGCTACTGACAAAAACTTGGTATCGCTTTTCCACTGCTGCTCCTGGTTTTGGTTGGTGCAGTTAGCCTTCATCGCGATAGATGTTCGAGGAATGGATCGAGGTTTACGAACTTGGTGGCAACTTCCTTGATCTCTCTTGATGCGTGACCCCAGAACACGACATGCACTTGAATACCGCGTTTTTTCAGTTTCTCGATAGCGGGCACGTAGTCAGAATCCCCTGACACAAGGGTGACTTCATCTTCTCCGATTTTCAATATTTCGTAGGAGTCTTCGATCATCGTTGCCACGATATCTGTGTCGATTTTCTTTTCGTGATTGGCGACGTTACGGTCGTAAACAATGACATCGAAGCCTTTGCGCTCGGCCGCCTGCCACACGGAATCATTCTTTGGCGGACGCGAGCCAAAGAGTGCTGCCCGCTTGACTTCTATTTTGCCGCCGCCGGCAAACTCAAATAACTTTCCAAAGTCCAACTTCCAGCTGTAGTCGCAAATTTTGTTTTGCACAGCAGACCAAACATCGGGAGCATGTCCGTTCCGCGCAGCGGCAACATGCATGCCTTCGATCCACACATTTGAATTGTCAACGTAGAGAAGATTGGCCATATGTTTCTCCTTGAGGACTAAGTGATGTAAACCGCAAAACCCAGTTGGTACCCCCGGGCCGTGCCGATACATCTTTTTGTTGAAATCGTCGCAAGCGGCTTGTGGCGTAGGTTTCAGGGCATCGGCATGCGTGTGCACGCAGGAAAAAAATTGCCGCCCAAACCCACCACCCAACCCTTGCAACATCCCCACCACACCAGCCGGTGCAGCAGGCCCGAAGCGCCCAACTATACCCAAATAAATACAAAAAATTAGCTACAAAAAGCCTTCTGGTGAAAACCCCTATAAGCATACCCAACCCACCCCGGACACCCACCAAAGCTGGGCATCATCGTTAACGCCTCATGGGGCTGTCCGCCACAGCCACGCCCCCAGCAAACCGCCAAAAACAACAGCCTGCCCCGCCTAAATGACCGCCAACGCCTTCCACAACATCGCGCAAATTGAAACCAGTTTGTGGGACGCTGCCGAACAGCTTCGGGCCAATTCCAACCTCACGGCCACGGAATATTCCACGCCGGTGTTGGGCGTCATTTTTTGCGCCACGCCACCAACCGCTACCAAACGGCCTTGCAAGCCATCGAGGCCGACCAAGCCAGTGGCTTGTGAATGGATTTGTCGCAGATCAGCTGGTAGAGGCTGCGCGACGGATCATGTCCGCCGCCTTCTCGGCCAACATGATCGTTGGCGCATTGGTGTTGCCGCTCGACACACGCGGCATGACCGAGGCATCGACCACGCGCAGGCCCGGCACGCCGCGCACACGCAGCTCGGGGTCCACCACGGCCAGCTCGTCTTGGCCCATGCGGCAGGTGCCTACCGGGTGGTAGATGGTGTCGGCGTTCTGGCGAATCCATTGCTCAATCTCGGCATCGGTCTTGGCGTTGGCGGATGCGGCCCACTCGCGGCCAAAGGCGGCCAGCGGCGCTTGCGCCATGATGCGCTGGGCCTGGCGCACGCCCCCGACCAGGCGTCGCATGTCTTCGGGGTCCACCAAGAACTGCGGGTCGATCAGCGGAGGGCTGTTTGGGTCGCGATTGGCCAATTGCACGCGGCCACGGCTGCGCGGTTGCAGCAAGCAGGCATGCACGGAATAGCCGTGCCCCCAGGTGAGCTTGCGGCCATGGTTGACCAGCTTGGCCACCACAAAGTGCAGCTGAATGTCCGGGTGTGGCACCTCGGGCGAGCTTTTGTAAAAAGCACCCCCCTCGGCAAAATTGGTGGTCAGCTGACCGGTGCGCTGGCGGCGCCATTCAAAAATCGCTTTGAGTGTGTTCCAAGCGCCCTTGAGGGACAGACCAAACAACTCGGACGGGTCCGCCGCATCGGCCACCAGCACCACGTCCGGGTGGTCGTGCAGGTTTTCGCCCACACCGGGCAAGTCATGCAAGACCTCGATGCCCAGGCTCTGCAGATGCGCCGCCGGGCCGATGCCCGAGCGCATCAGGACCGCAGGTGACTGGAAAGCGCCGGCACACAGGATGATTTCGCGGCGCGCGGTCAGCGTGCGTTGCGCTCCGTTTTGCACCATGTGCACCTGCCGCGCCACGCCTTGAACCAAACCCACACGGTCCACGGTGACGCCGGTCATGACATGCAGATTGGGCCGACCCCGATGGGGCGTGAGGTAAGCCTTGGCCGCACTGAAGCGCTCACCGGCGCGCTGCGTGACTTGGTACAGACCCACACCCTCTTGTGTGACGCCGTTGAAGTCCGGGTTGTGCGGCAGACCCGCCTGGATGCCCGCCTCGACAAAGCGCTTTGAAAACACACTGGGGCTTTGCACATCGGCCACATTCAGCGGGCCATTTTGGCCATGCAAGGCGTCGCTCAGGCGTTCGTTGTGCTCGGCCTTGCGAAAGTAGGGCAACACATCTGCCCAGGCCCAGCCCGGGCAGCCCATGTCGGCCCAGGTGTCGTAGTCGGCGTGCTGGCCGCGGATGTAGACCATCGCATTGGTGGAGCTGGAGCCTCCCAGCGTGCGGCCGCGAGGCTGGTAGCCTGTGCGGCCAGCCAAGCCTGGCTGGGGCACCGTGTCCAGGCCTTGCGAGACGCTTTGTGTCTGCACCATGACGGCAATCCCTGCCGGGCAATGGATGAGGGGGCTGGTGTCGGGGGGGCCGGCCTCGATCAGGGCCACCTGCACCGCAGGGTCTTCGCTCAAACGGCTGGCCAGCACACAGCCAGCCGAGCCGCCGCCCACGATCACATAGTCAAAGTCCATGACTCACCTCCGCTTGATAACAAGCGGCCAATGTAATGTGACCGCCCCCGAGCCGCTGTCTTCACCGCGTCAGCGAAACAACCGCCGCTTGATGAACTCCACCAGCGCCAGATAGACCACCACCATCAAGGCCAGTACCCCATAAAACGCCAGCGGCGGCGGGGTGAAGCCAAAGGCTGCGCCCAAGGCGGTGTAGGGCAGCGCCATGGCCACGGCCACCACGGTCAACGACGTCAACGTCAGCAGGGGGTGAGGGCGGCTGCGAAACGGATTGCCGTGCGTGCGGATCACAAAGATCACCAGCACCTGGGTGCACAGGGACTCGACAAACCAGCCGGTCTGAAAGAGTTTTTCATCGGCATGAAAAACCTGCAGCATCACGTAGAAGGTCAAGAAGTCAAACAGCGAGCTGATCGGCCCCATGGTGAACATGAACCTGCGAATCAGCGCCATGTCCATCACGCGGGGCAGGCGGGTTTCTTGCGCGTCCACCGCGTCCAGCGGGATCGTGATTTCTGAGATGTCGTAGAGGATGTTGTTGAGCAAGATTTGCGTGGGCAGCATCGGCAAGAAGGGCAGGAAGAGCACCGCCCCCGCCATGCTGAACATGTTGCCGAAGTTCGAGCTCGTGCCCATCATGATGTACTTCATGATGTTGCCAAAGGTGCGGCGGCCTTCGAGCACTGCGCCGTGCAGGATGCCCAAGTCGTGCTGCAGCAAGATCATGTCGGCGGCGGCTTTGGCCACGTCCACGGCAGAGTCCACCGACAGGCCCACGTCGGCCGAGTGCAGCGACGGTGCGTCGTTGACACCGTCGCCCAAATAGCCCACCACATGACCGCGTGCGCGCAGCGCCTGGATGACGCGGTTCTTTTGTGCCGGATTGACGCGGCAAAACAGGTTGACGGTTTCCACGCGTGCGCCTAAGGCTTCGTCGCTCAGGCTTGCCATCTCTTGCCCGGTGAGCACGCCTTGAATGGGCAAGTTCAGCTCGCGGCACACATGGCGCGTGACGCGGTCGCTGTCGCCCGTGACCACTTTGATCGCCACCCCGTCGGCCTGCAAGGCCTGCAAAGCCAAGGCCGCACTGGCTTTGGGCGGGTCCAAAAACGCGGCAAAACCGGCCAACACCAATTCGGTTTCGTCATCGACTTTGGCGTGCGCATGGTCCAAGCCCACACGGCGCCAGGCGATGCCCAAGATCCGAAAGCCCTCGTCCTCCAGCAGGTGGTAGCTGGCGCGCACGCGGGCCAATGCGGCGGCGTCCAGCAGCTGCGGTGTGCTGCCAGTTGTGGCGCTTTCAGGCTCGCAGTGTGTGCACAAGGCCAACACATCATCGGGCGCGCCCTTGACCACCAAGCAGCGCTCGTCACCACGCTGCAGCAGCACCGAGACGCGGCGGCGCTCAAAGTCAAACGGCACTTCGTCGATCTTGGTCCAAGCGCTCACGTCCCTTTGTCCCGTCGCCAAAATGGCGTCGTCCAGCGGGCTCTTGAGGCCACTTTCAAAATGGCTGTTGAGGTAGGCCAGTTCCAGTGAACGATCACTGCTTTGGCCCCAGGGGTCGACGTGCTTTTCCATGCGGATGCGCGCTTCGGTCAGCGTGCCCGTCTTGTCGGTGCACAGCACATCCATCGAGCCCAGGTCTTGAATGGCCGTCTGGCGCTTGACGATGATCTGCTGCGCCGCCATGCGCATCGCACCACGCGACAAAGTGACCGACACCACCATGGGCAACAGCTCGGGCGTGAGGCCCACGGCCAGCGCCACCGCAAACAAAAACGACTCCAACAAGGGGCGGTGCAGCAGGCCATTGACCAGCACCACAAACATGACCAACAGCACCGTCAAGCGCATGATCAGCATGCCAAATCGGCGCATGCCCAGCTCAAAGGAATTGGCCTCAGCAGGCCGCGACACGCTGTCGGCAATGCCGCCCATCTCGGTATCGGTGCCCGTCTTGACCAGCAGCACCCGCGCACTGCCACTGATGACCGAGGTGCCCATGAACACGGCGTGCGTGGCGACTTGCAAATCGGCCATGGCCGGGGGCGGTGTGGCGTGCTTTTCAACGGGGTAGGGCTCGCCTGTGAGCAGCGCCTGGTTCACAAAAAAGTCGCGGGCCTCTAACACCAAGCCATCGGCTGGCGTCAAGTCGCCCGCCGAGAGCAGCACCACGTCACCCGGAACCAAGGCACTGACGGGCTGTTCAACCGCCAGTCCATCGCGCAGCACGGTGGCGCGCACCATCACCGACTGTCTGAGCTTTTCGGCAACACGGTTGGCGCGGTGTTCTTGCACAAAGTCCAAGGTCACGCTCATCAACACGATGCAACTGATGATGGCAAAGTTGACCACATCGCCCGACAACGCCGACACGCCGCTGGCCACCAGCAAAATCAACACCAGCGGGTTTTTGAAATGCACCAGGTACTGCCACACCAGCGGCTTGTCGCGCTGCTGGCCGAACCGGTTAGGGCCAAACCGCAGCAGTTGCGCTTGAGCCTGCGCGCCGCTCAGCCCTTGCCCGCGTGCGGGGTCACGGGTCTCGGCCAGGGTCTGCGGGTCGGCCCACCAGGGTGTGTCTTGCGGTGCTGCGGCCGTGGATGCGGCGGCTGTTTTATCGGTCATGCGCCCACTCTAGTGCGTTCGGGCCAGGCTGAGGGCGCTGTCTGGCCTGTTCTTGACCTTGGTCAATCCACGAGGGCGGCGCGAGGGCGCGGTTTTGGTGCGCCATGCCCCGAGCAGGCGCACCGAGGCAGGGAAATCCATGAGGGCAAACCCGTTTGCGCACTCCTATGATGCACAAATCTTGAATACAAGATGCCAAAACAAGTGGCACGGTATTCGCTAGAGATTCAGTCAAAGGAATCCCACGCCCGTGAACTCCAAAGACATTGCCGACCGGATCGTGGAAGCGATCCTGGCCCAAAAGCTGATGCCCGGTGCACGCCTGGGTGAGCAGGCTTTGTCGATGCTGTTTGACTGCAGCCGCACCCTGGTGCGCGAGGCGCTGATGCAGCTGGCCGCCCGCGGCATCGTGCAAGTCAGCTCGCGCCGAGGCTGGTTTGTGGTGCAGCCCTCCAAGACCGAAGCCCGCGAAGCCTTTGAAGCCCGCCGGGTGATCGAAACCGGCCTGATCCGCAGCGCCGGGGCCATGGACAAGACCACACTCAAGCGCCTGAAGCAGCACATCCAACAGGAAAAAACCGCGCTCAAACAAGACGACGTTGGTCGCCGCAGCTTTTTGCTGGGCGACTTCCATGTCTGCCTGGCCGAATGCCTGGGCAACCAGCTGCTGGCCGACACGCTGCGCGACTTCACGGCGCGCACCACGCTGATCGCCATGCTCTACCAGTCCAGCCACGACGCGGTGAAGTCCTGCCAAGAACACATCGAGATCGTTCAGGCCCTGGAGCGCGGCGACAAAGAGACCGCCGAGCGGCTCATGGCCGAGCACATCGGCCAAGTGCAATCGGCCTTGCAGATCAACGCCGCGCCGGCAGACCCGCTGGCCGAATTGCGCCTGGCGCTGGCGCCCATGAACGCCGCCGGCGCAGCGGTCCCCAAAACCAGCTTGCGCACGACGCGCGCTGCCTCATCCACATCACCATCCTCATCACCATCCACTTCACCTTCCACCTACCTAGGAGCCTTGCTATGAAAACTTCGAAACGCCTTGTGCTGTCTGCCGCCATCGCCGCCAGCCTGTTGACCCTTGCGGGTGCCAGCCACGCCCAAGCCGCGCTGGACAACATCCAAAAAGCCAAGCTGATCAAGATCGCCATTCCGACCGACTTCCCACCCTATGGCTTTGTGGGCATCGACCTCAAGCCCCAGGGCCTGGACATCGACATGGCCAACTACATCGCCACCAAAATGGGGGTGAAGATCGAGCTGCTGCCCGTGACCAGCGCCAACCGCATCGCCTACCTGCAAACCAAAAAGGCCGATCTGGTCATCTCCACACTGGGCAAGAACCCCGAGCGCGAGAAAGTGATCGACTTTACTTCGGCCTACTCGCCATTCTTCCAAGGCATTTACGGCGCAAAAACCATCAGCATCAAATCGATGGCTGACCTGGCCGGAAAAACTGTGGCCGCCACACGCGGCGCATTGGAAGACCAGGAGTTGACCAAAGTCGCCCCGGCGGGCACCGAGATCAAACGCTTTGAGGACAACAACGCCACGGTGTCGGCCTTCGTCGCGGGACAAACCCAATTGCTGGCCACCGGCGTGTCGGTGGCGGGGGTGATGATGCAAAAGAACCCCCAGCTCAACACCGAGTACAAGCTGCTGCTCAAAGACAGCCCCAACTTCATCGGTGTGGGCAAAGGTGAGGACGCACTGCGCGCCAAGGTCAACGCCATCATTGCCGAGGCCAAAAAATCTGGCGACATCGACAAGATGGCGCAAAAGTGGCTGGGCCGCCCTGCTGGCCAGTTGCCTGAATAAACCCATCGAGGTCGCACACCATGGCCATTGAGCTGGACTTTGTTGCGGTTTTGACCGAGTGGCCCTTATTGGCCAAGGGCGTGGCGTGGACGCTGGGCCTCACGGCCGTGTCTGCAGTGCTGGGTGTGCTGCTGGGCATTGGCTGCGCTTGGGTGCGCACGCAAGGGCCCGGCTGGAGCCGACCCGGTGTGGCCGCTTATGTGGAGCTGATCCGCAACACGCCTTTCATCGTCCAGCTTTTTTTCATCTTTTTTGGCCTGCCCGCCCTCGGATTACGCTTGAGCCCCGAATGGTCTTCGGTGATCGCCATGGTCATCAACCTGGGGGCCTATTCGGCGGAAATCGTGCGGGCGGGTATCCAGTCCACGGCAACCGGGCAGATCGAAGCGGCCATGAGCCTGGCGCTGTCGCGCATGCAGACCTTCATCTGGGTGGTGCTGCCCCCCGCTTTGCAACGCGTATGGCCTGCGCTGGTGAGCCAGATCATCATCGTGATGCTGGGCTCGGCGGTGTGCGGACAGATCTCGACCGAAGAGTTGAGCTTTGCCGCCAACCTGATCCAAAGCCGCAACTTCCGCGCCTTTGAAGCCTTCATTGTCGCCACAGGCATTTACCTGCTGCTGTCGATCGCCACCCGCGCCACGCTGAACTGGTTCGGCCAACGCTTCTTGTTCGGAGGCCGCCGTGGTTGAGTTTTCACTCTGGGACATCGTCAGCAACCTTTTGCTGGCCGCACGCTGGACGCTGGTGCTGTCGCTGATCGCCTTTGTCGGTGGCGGCTTGGTGGGTTTGGCCCTGCTGGTGGCCCGCACCACGCACCACAAAAGCCTGCAACACGCCGTGGGGCTGTATGTGCAGATTTTTCAGGGCACGCCTTTGCTGATGCAACTGTTCCTGGCCTACTTTGGCATGGCCATGCTGGGCGTGGAGACTTCAGCTTGGACAGCCGCCGCCGTGGCCCTGACGCTGTACAGCAGCGCGTTCCTCGCCGAGATTTGGCACGGCTGCGTCAAATCCATTGGCAAAGGCCAGTGGGAAGCCGCGCAAAGCCTGGCGCTGAACTTTGGCGAACAACTGCGCTACGTCATCTTTCCGCAGGCGGCGCGCATTGCGGTTGCGCCGACCGTGGGTTTTTTGGTCCAAGTGGTCAAGGGCACGGCACTGGCTTCGGTCATCGGCTTTGTCGAGATGACCAAGGCGGGCACCATGATCACCAACGCCACCTTCAAACCGTTTTTGGTCTACAGCTGTGTGGCCGTTTTGTATTTTCTGATCTGCTTCCCCATCAGCCTGTATGCACGTTCTCTCGAAAGCAAATTCCATGTCCAACGCTGACTCTTCTGCACCCGCCGCCGTTGCGATCTCGGGTCTGCGCAAGTCCTACGGCAGCAACGAAGTCCTCAAAGGCATCGACCTGCTGGTGCAGCCGGGTGAGGTGATCGCCATCATCGGCAAAAGCGGCTCGGGCAAAAGCACGCTGCTGCGCTGCATCAATGGTCTGGAGACCTTTCAACACGGCACATTGGCGGTCCAAGGCCAAGCGCTCGTTTATGACAACCCTGCCGCCATGCGCAGCCTGCGCCAGCAAGTGGGCATGATCTTCCAATCGTTCAACCTGTTCCCGCAACTCACGGTGGGCAAAAACATCCAGCTCGCGCCCGGCCTGGTCAAGCAGTTGCCCGCCGCCGAGACCGAAGCCTGCGCGCGCCGCCTGCTGGCCCGTGTGGGCTTGGCAGAAAAGTTCGACGCGTTTCCCGATCAGCTCTCGGGCGGGCAGCAGCAACGCGTGGCAATTGCGCGGGCGCTGGCCATGTCACCGGGCATTTTGTTGTGCGACGAAATCACCTCGGCGCTCGACCCCGAACTGGTGGGCGAAGTGCTGGCCGTGGTGGAGTCGCTGGCGCAAGAAGGCATGACACTCTTGATGGTCACGCACGAAATGAACTTTGCCCGCAAAGTGAGCGACCGCGTGATCTTCATGCACCAAGGACTGGTGCATGAACAAGGCGCGCCAGACGCCTTGTTCTCGAACCCACAAACGCCGGAACTGCGGCAGTTCCTGGCGTCCATCCACTGAACGGGTGATCAGCGCGGAAAGCGCTGCAGCCGTTTGGCGTCTTTAGGCACCTGGTATTCGGCTGCATTCATCTGCATGGCCAGCGAGGTGTAGTAGGCGTTGATCGCGGTCAGGTCCACCACGCCCTGCTTGCCAAAGCGTTTTTCTGCGCGGGCAAAGGTGTGGTCAGACACGTGCTTGTTTTTGTGCAGCTCGGTCGAGAAGTCGTAGACGATTTCCTCGTCATCGCTCATGCCTTGGGGCCTGCGGCCCTGGGCAATGGCTTCGGTGATCGAGGCCTTGATGCCCGCTTCCACGGCAATGGGCTGGTGCACCAGCCACTCGTAGTCCTGCGTCCATTCGCGCGCCACCACCAAAATCACCAGCTCGCTCAAGGTCGTGCCAATGGCCGACTTGTAGCGCAGGTAGTCTCCTGTGGAGCGCATCAGCGTCATGACCTGCGGGCTGTGCAACAGGGGCTGGAACGGCCCACGCAGCGCGGCTTTTCTGGCCGTTTCAAAGTCCTGCACCGCTTGCTTTTGCTCAGGCGTGTACTGCTCTGGCGGGATAGTGGGCAAGCGGCCTTGCGCAAAAACCAATGAAGAAATGCTCACGGCAAAAAGGGCTGCGAATGACCGAATGATTGGCATGGTGTGTAGGCTGAGAGTGGGGAGACACCCCACGTTAGTGGATATGCCCGGTGTGCGCAAGGGTGCTCGCAAGGGCGTTGGCAAGTGGTTACAAAACCAGAACAAATCCTCATAATTCCTGGGTCATGTAACAAAGTTTCATAAATTCTGTACGATGGTTACATTTCCGGGCTGGCGCGCCAGCTGCCCGGCATGCCCAACACTTCGAACGAAAGAGAGACTCCCATGGCCCTGAAAATCGGCATCAACGGATTTGGTCGCATTGGCCGCATGGTGTTCCGCGCTGCGGTGCAGAACTTCCAAGACATCGAGGTCGTTGGCATCAACGACTTGCTGGAGCCAGACTACCTGGCCTACATGCTCGAATTTGACAGCGTGCACGGCCGCTTTGCCGGCACCATTGCGGTCGAAGGCAACACACTGATCGTGAACGGCCAGCGCATTCGCCTGACGCAAGAGCGCGACCCAGCCAACCTCAAGTGGAACGAGGTCGGTGCCGACGTCGTGATCGAAGCCACCGGCTTGTTTTTGGACAAAGACAGCGCTGGCAAGCACCTGGCCGCCGGGGCCAAAAAGGTCATCCTGTCGGCCCCGTCCAAAGACGACACGCCCATGTTTGTGTATGGCGTGAACCATGCGACCTATGCCGGGCAGGCCATCGTCAGCAACGCCAGCTGCACCACCAACTGCCTGGCCCCATTGGCCAAGGTGATCAACGACAAATGGGGCATTGCACGCGGCCTGATGACCACCGTGCACGCCACCACCGCCACCCAAAAAACCGTGGACGGCCCGAGCAACAAAGACTGGCGCGGTGGCCGGGGCATTTTGGAAAACATCATCCCCAGCAGCACCGGCGCGGCCAAGGCGGTGGGCAAGGTGATCCCCGTGCTCAACGGCAAGCTCACGGGCAGCTCGGTGCGCGTGCCCACCAGCGACGTGTCTTTGGTGGACCTGACGGTGCAGCTGGACAAGCCTGCCACCTACGCCGAAATTTGCGCCGAAATGAAAGCGCAAAGCCTGCTGCCCATCGCGCAGGGCGGCTTGCAAGGCGTGATGGGTTACACCGAGGCCAAAGTGGTGTCCACCGACTTCCGGGGTGAGCCCGCCACCTGCGTGTTTGACGCCGAGGCGGGCATGGCGCTGGACAGCACCTTCGTCAAGCTCATGGCCTGGTACGACAACGAGTGGGGCTACTCCAACAAGTGCCTGGAGATGGCACGGGTGGTGGGGCGCTGACCCCCCGATTTACCCGCATTTGTCGCTGAGGTGGCAAATGCGGACGCCTGCGACTGGCTACCATGGGGCTCGCCATCGCCGATGGCTTACAGCACCACAGCCCCATGCACTTGAGCGTTACATCAGCCGTCCAGTCCCTGGCGCACATCCGTCAGATTGAGCAAACGCCCCTGCACCAGGCCATGCCCTGGCAGAGCACGTATGAACTGATCGCGGCCAGCGCCCAAGCCCACGCAGAGCGGCCCGCGTTGACCTTTTTGGAAACCGGTCAGCCCGGCGGGCCCAGCACCACCTGGACTTACCGGGAGTTGCTCCAAAAAATCCACCAGGCGGCCAATGCTCTGAGGGCACTGGGCCTGCAAGCGGGCGATGTGGTGGCCGTGCTGCTGCCAGGGGGCCTCGCTTACCACCTGGCCCTGTGGGGTGGTGAGGCGGCGGGCATTGTGCAGCCGCTCAACCCCTTGCTCAGCGAAGACAAATTGCTGTCGCTGCTGCGCGCCAGCGGCGCACAAGTGCTGATCGCGCACGGTGCAGAGGACGACACCCAGATGCGTGCCAAGGCGCTGCGGCTTCAAGCGCAATTGCCCACGCTGCACACCGTGCTCTTGGTGAACCCGGATGGCACTGCGCTGACAGAGGCCGACCCGCTGCCAGCTGGGGTGCAAGACTTTTACTCCTTGGTGAATGCCCAGCCCTCGGACCGGCTGCTCAGCGAGCGGGTTTTTTCAGCCAGCGACATGGCGGCCTACTTTCACACCGGTGGCACCACCGGCGCGCCCAAACTGGCACGGCACAGCCACGGCGCACAGGTGTTCACCGCCTGGGCCAATGCACAGATGCAGGACTTCAAGTGCAGCGATGTGACCCTCAACGGCTACCCCCTGTTCCATGTGGCGGGGGTGCTGCCCGGGGCGCTGTGCTCACTGGCCGTGGGCATGCATGTGATCATTCCGACCGCTGCCATGTTCCGCAACCGGGAGGTGATCCAAAACTATTGGCGATTGGTGGCGCACCACCGCTGCACCCTGATGTCCGGCGTGCCCACCGTGCTGGCGGCCTTGGCGGGGGTGCCACTGGCCGGAGCCGACATCACGACCCTGCGGGGCGTGCGCACGGGCGCTGCGCCCCTGCCCCCAGAACTGGCCCAGCGCTTTGAAGACACCGTTGGCCTGCACGTTAACGAGAGCTTGGGCATGACCGAGACCGCAGGGCTGAGCACCGTGGCCCCGCCAGGTCTGGGCGCTCCTGCAGGCTGCGTGGGCTGGCCGCTGCCGTATGCGCGCGTGCGCATTGCAGGCCTGAACAGCGACGGCCAACCTACCGCGCACGAACTGCCCTCGGGCGACAAAGGCATGGTGCTGTACAAAGGCCCGAACTTGTTTTCTGGCTACTTGGACGCGGCCGAAACTGCACGCAGCTTCACGCCGGACGGCTGGCTGATCACAGGCGATGTGGGTTTTGTGGACGAGCTGGGGCGGGTGCACCTGACGGGCCGCGCCAAGGACCTGATCATCCGGGGTGGTCACAACATCGACCCCAAGGTGATCGAAGACGCCCTGGGCTCGCACCCGGCTGTGGCGCTGTGCGCTGCGGTGGGCGCGCCTGACGCCTACGCAGGTGAGCTGCCCGTGGCCTTTGCCACGCTCAAGCCGGGCTGCGAGGTGAGCGAAGCCGAGTTGCTGGCCTTCACCGCCGAGCGCGTGGACGAAGGCCCCGCCAAACCCAAATCGATCACCATCCTGGGCACCATGCCCGTGACCAATGTGGGCAAGATCTACAAGCCCGAATTGCGCACCCTGGCCACAGGGGCCGTGGTGCAGGCGCTGGTCGATCAGGAGTGCAGCGCGGCCGGGCTGCCGCAAGACCAACGCCCGCGCGTGGTGGCCGAGGGCGATGCACCGGTGTGGGTGGACGCCAGCGGGCCGGGCTGGGCACGCGTGCAGGGGCAGCTGGGCGCCCTGGTTGCCGCCTTGCCGGTGAAGGTTGAGCTGCGCGCGGGCTGACTTAGCCCAACAAAGCAGTTCAGCTCAGGTGCTTGCCAATGATCCCGGCCAGCTCGAACATGGTGGCGCTGTCTTTGCCAAACACTGCTTGCAGCTTGCCATCGGCCTTGATCGAGCGCTTGTCCGCCGGGTCTTGCAAGTTGTTGGCCTTGATGTAGTCCCAGATTTTTTTGACCACTTCGGTGCGGGCATAGGTGCCATCGCCGATCACGGCCATCAGCGCGGCGCTGGGCTTGAGGCTGCCCACAGCGGCTTTGCGCGGGGCTTTGGGGGCAGCGGTCTTGGCGGCTTTTTTGGCCGCGGGGGTTTTGGCGGCGGTCTTCTTGGCGGCTGACTTGGCAGGGGCTTTGCCGGTGGTTTTGCCTGCCGCTGTTTTGCGCGGCGGGTATTTGCTCTCACGCTGCTCAAACTCAAAGGCGACCTTGCCTTCTTCCGCGTTCCAGGCCAAGAAGGCCTTGAAGGTGCGGCGCGTGCGGTTGCTCAAGAATTTGTCCAGCAAATCGGTCTTGCCTGTGGCCAGCAGCTTGCTGGCCTGTTCGCGCTCCACCGGTTGCTGCAAGATGATCTTGCCGGTTTTGAAGTCGCAGCTGGGGGTCGCTTGCGCGTGGGTGGGCACGGCTTTGCTGCACACGTAGTTGCTGCCGTGCTCGTGCACCTCGCTGCCGCACTTGGGGCAAGCGCCGAGCGATGCGTCGGTGAACTCGACGATCTCGCCGCTGTCTTCGTCTTTTTTGCTGTCACCGAAGTCGAACTCGAGCTTCCAGTTTTTTTCTTCCTCGTTGTACTTGAGCGCCATTTCGGCCACAAAAGGCCAGCCCGCTTTGGAGCGGAAGCCTTCGAGTGGGCCGATTTTTTTGTCGCGCATGAACTGCTCCACCTCGGCCACCTCAAAGGTGCGGCCTGCAGGCGTCTTGCCAAACGAGAAGCCGCAGCCTTCGCTCGCGCCGTCGGCGCCTGTGCAGGTGTAGCGGCGGTAGTTTTCCTTGACCACGCCGCCGCAGTTGGGGCAGGGCGTTTGCACGGTGGCGTAGTCGCCGGGCACGGTGTCGCGGTCGTATTCTTTGGCTTTTTTGACGATGTGCTCGGTCATGGCCGCGATCTCGGCCATGAAGCTGGCTCGGCTGAGCTTGCCTTGCTCCATTTGCGCGAGCTTGTACTCCCATTCGCCCGTGAGCTCGGGTTTGGAGAGTTCCTCGACCTGCAGGCCGCGCAACAGCGTCATGAGCTGGAAGGCCTTGGCGGTGGGGATCATCTCCCGGCCTTCGCGCAGCATGTATTTTTCGTTGATCAAGCCTTCAATGGTGGCGGCGCGCGTGGCGGGCGTGCCCAGACCCTTTTCTTGCATGGCTTCGCGCAGTTCGTCGTCGTCCACCATCTTGCCTGCGCCTTCCATGGCGCCCAGCAAAGTCGCCTCTGAATAGCGGGCAGGAGGGCGGGTTTTGAGGCCCTTGGGTTCGACCGACTCGACGCCCACTGGCTCGCCTGCTTGCACCGGCACCAGGTTCTGGCCCTTGTCGCCTTCTTTGGCGTCTTCGACTTCTGCGGCGGCTTCTTTGCCATAAATGGCCAACCAACCGGGCTTGACCAGCACCTTGCCCTCGGTCTTGAAGTTGTGCCCAGCCGCCGTGCTGATGCGGGTGGTCACCATGTATTCGGCACTCGGGAAGAACACCGCCATGAAGCGGCGCACCACCAAGTCGTAGAGCTTTTGCTCGGCCTCGGACAAGCCACTGGGCGCTTGCAGTGTGGGGATGATGGCAAAGTGGTCAGAGACTTTTTTGTTGTCGAACACGCGCGGCAGCTTGCGCACATAGCTGCCGTTGAGCGCCGTGAGCGCGTGCGGGGCCAAGTGGCGCATGCCGCTGTCGGCCAGCATCTCAAAGGTCTGTTTGGCCACGGGCACGTAGTCTTCGGGCAGGTGGCGCGAGTCGGTACGCGGATAAGTCAGGGCCTTGTGGCGCTCGTACAGGCTTTGCGCCAGCGCCAGCGTGGTCTTGGCCGAAAAGCCGAATTTGCCGTTGGCCTCGCGCTGCAAGCTGGTCAGGTCAAACAGGCCGGGGCTCGCTTGCGTGGTGGGCTTGGACTCTTCGGTGACGCTGGCCGTCTTGCCGCGCACCGCGTCCACAATGGCCTGCGCCTCGGCGGCAGTCCAGACTCGGTCGGCTTTTTTCTCGGCGTCTTCGGCGTCTTTCTTCCAGGCCGGGTTGAACCACTTGCCCGGGTAGCTGCCCGCCTCGGCGGCAAAGCTGGCGTGCACCTCCCAGTAATCGCGGCTGATGAATTTGCGAATTTGTTCTTCGCGCTCCACCACCACGGCCAGCGTGGGGGTTTGCACCCGGCCCACGGTGGTCAAGAAGAAACCGCCATCGCGCGAATTGAACGCGGTCATGGCGCGGGTGCCGTTGATGCCCACCAGCCAGTCGGCTTCAGAGCGGCTGCGGGCCGCGTCGGCCAGGCCCTGCATTTGCTGCTCTGTGCGCAGGCTGTCAAAACCATCGCGAATGGCCTGCGGCGTCATGGACTGCAGCCACAGGCGCTTGACGGGCTTGTTCAGCGGTTTGGCACCGCCTGCGTACTGCTCGATCAAACGGAAGATCAGCTCGCCCTCGCGGCCCGCGTCACAGGCGTTGATGAGCGCCGTCACGTCTTTGCGCTTGGCCTGCTTGACCACGGCGCTCAAACGGCTCTTGGTCTTGTCCACGGGCTTCAAGTCAAAGTGCGGCGGGATCACGGGCAAGTTGGCAAAGCTCCACTTGCCGCGCTTGACGTCGTATTGCTCGGGGGCCTGGATTTCCACCAAGTGGCCCACCGCGCTGGTCACGACATAGCGGTCGTTTTCGAAATGGTCATCGTGCTTCTCGAACTTGCCCGCGGTGGGGGTCAAGGCTTTGACGATGTCTTGGGCCACCGAAGGCTTTTCTGCAATCACCAGTGTTTTCATGTGTCTGTCATCCTGCTCTATACAATCCAGTCTCTCGCGTGCGCGCACCTGTGTACGCGTGCGCACGGGCGCGCTCACGCGCACGCCCACATGAATTCACCATAACAAATTTTTAAACGCCGTGGCCAAATCTGCTGTTTCCCCTTCAGGCTCATCGACCGGCACCACCTCGCAGCGCCGCATCCAGGTCCGCCGCTCCGGTGTGCATGGCAAAGGCGTGTTTGCCCTGCAAGACATTGCCGAGGGCGAGACCGTCATTGAATACGTGGGCGAGATCATCAGCTGGGACGAGGCGCAAGAGCGCCACCCCCACGACCCCAACGACCCCAACCACACCTTCTACTTCCACGTCAACGAAGACAAAGTGATCGACGCGCTGCACGGCGGCAACTCCTCGCGTTGGATCAACCACAGCTGCGACGCCAACTGCGAAGCCGACGAGGACAACGAGCGCATCTTCATCAAGGCGCTGCGCAATATTCACGCCGGAGAAGAGCTCAACTACGACTACGGCCTCATCATCGACGAGCCCTACACCAAGAAGCTCTTGGCCGAGTACCCCTGCTGGTGCGGCGCCAAAAACTGCCGGGGCACGCTGCTGTCGCCCAAGGACCGCGAAGACACTCCCAAAATTCCGGGCCAAAAGAAAACCAAAAAAACCAAGTCAAAAGTCAAGTCCAAAGCCAAGGCCGAAAGCAAGCCCAAAGCCAAGGCTGACAACAAGGCCAGTGGCAAAGAGAAAGCCAAGGCCAAAGATGGGGTCAAGGCCAAGGCCGACAGCAAAACCAAGGCCCCAAAGTCCCTTAAGCCAAAGCCAAATGTTAAGAAAGAGGCCAAGAAGGTCGCCAAAGCCTGAGCCCTGAGCATGCTCACGCCATGACCCACCACACCCTCTGGCACGCCGAAGCGATCTGGGAGCAGGTTTGGCCCCTGCTGCCCGGCTTCACGGTCGAGGTGCTGCCCGAGATCGACTCCAGCAACACCGAGCTGATGCGCCGCGCCCGCCAAGGCCAGATCGAGCCGACCTTGCTGGTGGCCGAATCGCAAACGGCAGGTCGCGGCCGCATGGGCCGGGTCTGGCAGAGCGCGCCGGGCGATTCGCTGACCTTTTCTTTGAGCCTGCCCTTTACCCCCCGTGACTGGTCGGGCCTGTCGCTGGCCGTGGGCCTGAGCCTGGCCGAGAGCCTGCACCCGGGCATCCGCCTGAAGTGGCCCAACGACCTGTGGTGGCAAGAGCGCAAGCTGGGCGGCATCTTGATCGAGGCCGCCAGCATCGGCGGGCGCAGCCAGGTGGTGATCGGCATGGGCATCAACATCCGGCCCCGCCCGGCCGATGGGCTGAACACCCCACCCGCCGCGCTGACCGAGGCTTGGCCCCAAGCCAGCGCGCCCGCCACGCTGGCGCGCGTGTTGTGGCCTTTGGTGCAGATGCTCCAAGCCTTTGAAAGCCAAGGCTTCGCGCCCCTGCAAACGCGCTTTGAGGCCCGCGATGTGTTGCGGGGTCGCCAGATCACCACCAGCGACGGCCTGCAAGGCGAATGCCTCGGGGTCAGCGCCAACGGTGCGCTACGATTGCTCAACGCCCAGGGCGAGCACGCCATTCACAGCTCCGAAGTGAGCGTGCGCCCCCTGGGACCGAACCCGAACCCGAACCCCCTCAAGGACAACACCTGATGCTGCGCTGGTCATTTGGATTGCTGTTGCTGCTCAATGCGGCCCTGCTGGCCTGGAACTTGGGGGCCCTGGACCCTTGGCTGGGCACCCCCACAAAAGCCCCAGAGGGCCCCACGGTCACCTTGTCGTTGCCAGCCCCCGCCTCTGAGGCCCAGACTGCTGCGTCTGCGGCACCAGCAGCGTCTTCGGCGTCTTCGGCCTCTGCGGCACCAGCGGCTTCTTCAGCTTCTGCGGCACCCAGCACAGCCCCAATGCTGCCCGCTGCTCGCCCACGGCTGCCTGCACCTGTGCCTGTGCCTGCAACGGCCAACCCCACGGTACCCGCGCCCGCTGCTGCTCCAGCTGCGACGACTGCACCCGCGCCCAGCCCCAAAACCGATTCCAACTGACATTTTTTGGAGACCCCCAATGAGCCTGCAACTGTATTTCTCTCCCGGCGCCTGCTCATTTGTGCCCCATGTGCTGCTCGAAATGAGCGGCGCAGAATTTGAGCCGTGCATGGTCAAACTGCACAAAGGCGAACAAAACAGCGACAGCTACAAAGCCATCAACCCCCGAGGCCAGGTGCCGGTGCTGGTCAGCAACGGGCAGGCCGTGACGCAGATCGTGGCCATCGTGCTGTTTCTGGACCAAACCTTTGCACAGGCGAACTTTTTGCCCACCGAGCCCATGGCCCGCGCCCAGGCCCTGTCCACCCTGGCTTGGATGAACAACACGGTGCACCCGACGTTCACCCACATCTTCATGCCGCAAAAGTTCTCGGACCAGCCTGAAGTGCAGGCTGCGCTCAAGCCCTACAACACGCAGCTGTTTCGCGGCATGCTGGGCGAGTTGCAGCGCCTGGTCGTGGCCGCAGCCGACAAGGGCCAGACTTGGCTGAGCGGCGAGCACTTCAGCCCACTGGACGCCTACAGCCTGACCTTGACCCGTTGGGGCACGCTCGCGGGCATTGCCCCCGAAGAACACCCCCAGCTGTGGGCCTTTGTGCAAAAAGTGGCCGCCGTGCCCGCCGTGGCCCGCGTGATCGAACGCGAGCGCTTGCAGCTGAACATGCACC
>JAHECM010000124.1:0-5974 GCA_024641725.1 Limnohabitans sp.
ACCTGGGCAGCCTCAACCGCATTGCGCACAGCAATTCGGCCGCCTCAGAGGAAATCACGGCCACGGTCTTGGAGCTGTCCAAACTGGCCGATCAAACCCGCGTCGAAGTCGAAAAATTCACCGTTTGATCTCCCTCAGATCGCCGTCTGATCGCAGACGGCGACCCCCCCTACGTCAAAAAGTCCTGTCCATGACAATCCAATCCATTGGGTGGCCCCGCGTGGTCGCCGCTACCTTGCTGTGCCTGCCTTTGGCGGGATTTGCCCAATTCGCGGACAAAGCCGCCGCGCAAGCCATGGTGAGCAAAGGCATTGCCGCCATCCAGGCAGATGGCTGGAAAGCCTTGGTCGAGATGACCGCACCGCGCAAAACGTTTGTGGACCGTGACTTGTACCTGGCCGTCTATGACATGAATGGCAAGTGCAAGGCCCATGGTCAAAATTCCAAGCAAGTGGCCAAGATGCTCATCACCGTCAAAGACCCGGATGGCAAGGAGTTCGTGCGCGAGCGCGTCGATTTGGCACAAAGCCAAACATCGTTCTGGCAGGAATACAAATTCACCAACCCCGTGACCAAAGCGGTGCAGTCCAAGCTGGCGTATTGCGAGCGGGTGGACGACCTGATCGTCTGCGGCGGCATTTACAAGTGATGGGTTAAGGCAAGCAATGACTGCAAACAAAAAACAAACCAGCCTGATCTGGAAACTCCTGATCGCGCCCGGCGTGATCATTGTGTTGCTGCTGGTGTACGGCGGCTTCAGCGCCCGCAACCTGATGGCCATGGACGACAACATCGCCCAGCTCAACGCCTCGGTCAACAGCGAACGCCTGGCGCAAGAGGCCGAGGCCACGGTCAACGCCATGCACGCGGCCATGTACCGCGGCATTGAGCTGGCCATGAGCAAAGACGACAAGAACAAAGAGCAAGCCAAGAAGCTCAGCTTCCGTCAGCTGTCGGTGGTCAATGACTTGCGCTTTGCCATGTCCACAGTCAAAGACGAAAAATACCAAAAAACAATTGCCTTGTTCTTGGACTATGCCAAGAACATCAAACTGGCCCAAGAAATCATCGCCCAGGACCCCGCCCAAAGCCTGGAGATTTTGCGAGAAACCGACAAAACTTACGACGAGCTGATCCAGTCGCTCTTGCTCTTGGGCTCCGAGGGCCGCATTCACGCCGAAGCCCTGCGCGACCAACTCAACGCGCAAATTGGCACCATGCAAAAGCTGCAGGGCTTGCTGCTGCTGTTGGCGGTGGTGCTGGGCAGCGCCGTCACCTTTGTGGTGGGCCAGCGCATCGTGCGCCCGCTCAAGACCATGCAAGAGCGCTTGATGGCGGTGGAGCGCAACCACGACTTCTCGGTTCGCCTGCCGGTCAGCTCGAACGACGAGCTGGGCCAAACCGCCCAGTCCATGAACGCGCTCTTGACCTCGGTGCAAGATGGTCTGCAAGCCGTCAACCAAACCGTGTCGGCTTTGGCCGAAGGCGATTTCAGCCAAAAAATCTCGGCCAATCTGCGAGGCGATTTGGGCGACATGATGACCGCTGTGAACTCCACAGTCGACAGCTTGGCCCAGACCATCACGGGCTTGAACAAAGTGATGCAGGCCATGAGCGACGGACAGTTCTCCCTGCAATTGGACCTGCGCGTGCGCGGCGCCTACCAATTGACGGCCAATCAAGCCTTGAACACCTTGCGCACATTGCAAACCATGCTGGGTGACGTGGGCCAAGTGATGCAGTCGGTGGCCCAAGGCAACTTGTCGGTGCGCGTCACGGCACAAGGCCAAGGCGACTTGTCGCTGCTCAAGCAAAACATCAACCAGTCGCTCGACAGCCTGAGCCAGGCCATGACCGCGATCAGCCAAAACACCCGCCAAGTGGCAGCCGCGGCCAGCGAGTCCAGTCAAGCGATTGGCCAAATTTCAGACGGTGCGCACAACCAGACCCATGCGATTTCTCAAGTGGCTGCGGCGGTGCGCCAAACGGCTGCCTCCGTGGCCGACGTGTCTCGCAACACCGAAGTGGCCAGCCAAAAGTCCCGCCAATCCGTGACCGTGCTGCGCGATGGCTTGATCAAAATCGAACGCATGGTGGAGGTCGTGAACAACATTGCCACCAACTCGGAAAAGATCAACAAGATCACCGATGTGATCGAAAAGATCGCCAACAAAACCAACCTGCTGTCCTTGAATGCGGCCATTGAAGCGGCCCGCGCTGGCGAGCACGGCAAGGGCTTTGCGGTGGTGGCCGACGAGGTGGGCAAGTTGGCGGTCAACAGCGCAGAAAGCTCCAAAGAGATCGCCTTGCTGGTCCAGCAAGCGGTGGTCGAGACCGCCAAAGCCGTGTCTGCTGTGCAAGCGGTCAGCGCCGACATGAGCCAGCTGGAGATGGGCTCTCAAGAGACCGACGAAATGCTGCGCCGCATCGCCCATGCGCTCGAGGAGCAAAGCACGGCGGTCGAGCAGATCAACGCCAACCTCTCGAGCGTGGACACCATTGCCCGCAGTAACTCCGCTGCCTCTGAGGAAATCACCGCCACGGTGATGGAGCTGGCCAAGATCGCCGACGCAACCCGCCAAGAAGTGGGACGTTTCAAGGTCTGAGCCGCCAAGCGCGTGAAGTCTTTGAGCGGGCTAAAAGTGCACTGACTGTGCGCTGAACGTGCGCTGAACTCACCCGCTCCAAACAAAAAAGGCATCGGTCACCCGATGCCTTTTTTCATGAGCCCGAGACCCAGATCAATTGGTCTGGATGGTCCGTCCGTTGAGCGGCTGCACGGGTCGGGCGTTCAGCTTGAAGGGGAACTGCGCGATCTGCTCGCGTGACATGTTGATGGGCGTCTTCAAGATGAAAAAGCGGACTTTTTCCGAGCAAGGCGGGGTCGTCAGCGAGCCTTCGTAAGACCAAAAGTCGCGCTCGCGTGGCAGCAAATTGGCAGGGTTAAAGCGCACGCCGTCTGGCGCCATCACGCTGCCTTCTTTTTCGGGCATGTTGTCCCACAGGGTCTTGATGCCTGGGTTCTCGTTGCCTTCTTTGATCAGCACTCCCAACACCATCAGCTCGCCCGCGTCGTTTTTGTGCACGAAGTGGATGGTCATGGCCATGGGTTTGCCGTCGATTTGTTCTTCACTGGGGCGGTGAAAGTGGAACTGCACCAGCGGATAAGGCTTGCTGTCCACGCGCAGTTTGCTGTCTGGCCCGCCCTGCACCTGGATCGTGTGGCCGTTGTTGAGCAGCGACAGCGCCCCGGCTTTGTAGTCCACGGCCAGCGTGGTTTGCACGCGCTCAAAAGGCCCGGTGATGTTCAAAGGCGCTTGCGCCTTGCCTTTGGCGCAAGTTGGAAAGTCTTTGCCCCAGTTTTCAGGGCCCAGGCTGCCTTCGTACTCCCAGTGGGCCGCTTGCTTGCCGTGGCCGGACTTGTCTTTCTTGGCGTCCGGCTCTTTGCCCTCTGGCGCAGCGGCAGGTGCGGCAGGCGCACCCGGCGCGCTCAAAGGGGGGGGCGTGTTGCACTCGGCCAGCACTTTCACATCTTGGCCAGCGGCGGCCAAGGCGTTTTGCGCCGCGCAAATGATTTTTTGTTTGTTCTTCCAGTCCACCTGCTCCAGAGCTTTGTTCAGCGCCTCGATCGATGCGCTGTCTGGAGCGCCTTTGGTCAGCAGCCGGATCACGCCCAGGCCCAGTTGCCGCTCGCTGGAGAGGCCTTTTTGCTTGGCGTAGAGTTTTTCCAAGTCGTCCAAAATTTGGCCATCGGCCAATGCGCCTTGCGCCGCATCAAACTGCTGCGCTTTGGGTTGCAGGGTTTTGATGGTTTCGGCCTGTTCGGTCTGCGCTTTTTCGGCTTCTTCCACCTTGGTTTTGGTGGTTTCCGCCTCGTCCGTCAAGGTCTTGACTTGTCCGGTGGTGGCTTTGACGGTGTTCCACTGGGTCCAGCCAAAATAGCCAGAGGCCCCCAGCCCGAGCACGAGCACAAGTTCTAAAAGCAGTCTTTTCATGGTTCAGGTCTTCTTTGGTGAGCCGATCGGTGGGAGAGGATAACCCGTGTCGGTATTTTTGGTTTTGGTGATTTTTTGATTTAGAGTTTAGGCATGCGCCACATTTTCAAAACTTCTTGTTTGCCCTTGATCGCCGCTGTGTGGGGCTTGGGGGCGGCCAGTCCGTCTTGGGCGCGGCTGGAGCCGATTGGCTCGTTTGAGCACGGCGCGGTGTACGTGGACGCATCGGCGTCGATCGAGCGAGACGGGGACCACCGCAAACTGTGGACGGTGACCGACTACAAGCAGCGCCAGGCGCTGGCTGCAGGCGGCTATTACCTGTCCACCCGGTCTTGGTTGGACCTGGACTGCCGAGCCCGCCAAGCGCGGGTGCTGCACATCACGTTTTTTGAGGGCGCCGGGCAGTCCGGCCGGGTGCTGCAGCGCGAGGGCGTGTTGCACGACTGGTTGCCGATCCCCGCCGACAGCCCCATGCACCGCTTGCAATACAAATATTGCTGATTCAAAGCCCATGCGCTGCCCCGTTCAGGCTGTGTGGCGCAGGTTGAACTGGACCAAGCCCAGCTCGTCCATTTGCCGCTGTTCACGTTGGTGAGCCAAGGCTTGGCGTTGGCGCAGGTCTTGGTCTTGCAAAGACTGCATTTTCATCCGCTCGCGCTCTGCCTCAGACAGGCGTTGGCGGGTCTGGCGCAGTTGCTCTTGGGCCATCAGGGTGTCGCTTTGGACCTTGTTCAGCAGCACCGCCAGTTGGTTCATGAATTGGCGCTCGTTGATCGCGTCTTCCATGCCGGTGTGCAGTTTGTCGGGGGCATTGGCCTGCAGGCGGTACTCCTCGTAGAGCTGTTGCAAGCGGGCCTCGCTCGCGCTCAGGCTTTGCAGCCGTTGCTGGATTTGCCCCATCTCTTGTTGCACTTGCAGGCAGACGTCTTGCGCCTTGTTGGTCAAAACTGTCCAGCAGTTGCGTGGGGTCATGGTGCGTCTCCGGTCCAAAATCAGCCGTGCATCAGCGCGCGAATGCGCTCGCGGGTGATGTGTTCGTCTTCGCTCAGGTACATGTCCTGGCGCAAAAAGGTTTCCATGTCCTGGCGCAGCCGGATCGCTTCGTCCAGCGTGGGGTTGGAGCCCGCCTCGTAAGCCCCGACCTGGATCAAGTCCATGTTCTGTTGGTACAGCGACCACAAGCGCCTGAAGCGGTTGGCCGTTTGCAGGTCTTCGCTGGGCAGCAGGTTTTGCATGACCCGCGAAATCGAGCCATTGAGGTCAATGGCCGGGTAGTGCGCCGCGTCCGCCAGCTTGCGCGAGAGCATGACCTGACCGTCCAGCGAGGCCCGGGCGATGTCCACAATCGGGTCGTTGGCGTCGTCGCCTTCGGCCAACACGGTGTAGATGGCCGTGATCGAACCATGGCCGTGCCGGCCCACGCCCGCGCGTTCGATCAGGTTGGGCAGCAAAGCAAACACCGAAGGCGGATAGCCCTTGGAGGTAGGGGGCTCGCCAATGGCCAGGCCAATCTCGCGCTGCGCGTGGGCCACGCGCGTCAGGCTGTCCACCAGCATCAACACGTTCAAGCCTTGGTCACGAAAATATTCGGCGATCACATGCGTCATGTGAGCGGCTTTGAGGCGCAGCACCGGTGAGACGTTGGCCGGTGCGGCCACCACCACCGACTTGGCCAGACCTTCTTCGCCCAAGGACTCGTGGATGAAGGCTTGCACTTCTCGGCCGCGCTCGCCAATCAAACCGATCACCACCACATCGGCTTTGGTGAAACGGGTCATCATGCCCAGCAGCACGCTTTTGCCGACGCCCGAGCCTGCCACCAAGCCGATGCGTTGGCCGCGACCCAGTGTCAGCAGACCGTTGATGGCTTTGACGCCGACGTCCAGCACGCGGTCAATGGGGCCACGCTCCATGGGGTTGATGGGCAGGCCCAGCAGGCCCAGGCGCGTGCTGCACTGCGGGCGGGGTTTGCCGTCCAG